>NZ_JBYCLC010000287.1:0-37087 GCF_057473685.1 Mycobacterium sp. TH-M116
GGCCCTTGATCGCCAAGGTGGCCAGTTCCCCCGCCGCTGTCGCGGCGTCCGCCAACTGTTCCGGCGCCGCCGGGACGAAAGACAACGGCGCACCAGGGGACGATGAAGGCCCGGCGGAGGCCGCCGACGAAGGCGGTGTGGTCGCCTCGGCATTCCCCGGCCGGGGCGACTCCTCGCGGGCACCGCTGTTGCCTGGCAAGCCCAGCCCCGCGATGATGACCGCGGCTACCGCCGCACACACCACCCCGACACCGGCGAGGATCCATGCTGACCGCCACGGACGGTTCAGCGACACCGTTTCGGGATCTTCCTGGGACCACGCCAGTTCGGAGGCTGCCCGGCCAGCTGTGGTCGCCCTCGTGGTCGCGTCGTCGGATGGCGCCGCGGCCGTCGCGGGCTGATCGTCGTCGTCGCTGGTGGTCATCGTCGTTCTCCTGTTCGCACGCCCTGTGCGGCGAGGATCTGTCAAGAGTATTTCTTGCGCGTCAGAGGTAAAGAGTATGGAGGCCCTACCGCGGCATTGCGTCCCTTGCTCACGCCTGGGATGGACACGGCCGCGATAGCCCGGACGCTACTGACAGACGCGATATCTCTGGAGAGTGCAGCGCCATCCGGGGATTCGGGAGTCCGAAGGTCAACAGGACAATCACCAGACGTTCAAGCATTGATTGTAAGATTCGCAAGCGAGTCCATCGTTGTCGCGATCCAGCTTCGGAGCACACGTAGAATCGTCGCTCAAAATGTTGTAGCGGCCATCCGCATGCGCCTCAACGGCGTCCGCCTCCCGGATCGAGTCGGCCATGCCCGCGACGCTCGCCGCGTCAGCGGTCGGGTGAGAACGAACCCGGTCAGGTGCCCCCTCAGACCAACGCGCTCGCATCGAAAACCCAGCTCACATCCGCGTTCGCCAGGTTCTCGAAGTGGTTCGGGGGAGCGAAAGCCACCAGGGAGTTCATGTCCCAATAGTCTTTCCAGACCGTGATTTTGCCGTCCACCACCTTGTGCACCGTGACGAACCGCAGTACTCCCTGCTCTCCCGTCGCGAAAGTCCACGTCTCCGAATGCTCGTAGAGGACATCAGAACCGTCGAACACCAGCACGCCGTCGTGGTTCTCGTAGCCGGCCAGCGGTTCGAGCCCCATCTTCAGCCGCTTCACGATGTCGTCGGGGCCGCGGGCGGCCAGCGCGGGGACCGGCATGTCGACATAAAGGCAGTCGTCGGATAAAAAAATCTTGACCGCGTCCCAGTCCCGCCGCGAAAGTGCTTGCCATAGAGCGAGGACGGTATCCCGCACGGCGCTCGTAGCGTTGATTGTCACAGGGCTCATCACACCCGCTCGCGGGAGGGGTGTCAACGACTAGTTGCCGGCCCCGGCCATCGAGCGTGCCGGGCCCAGGGACACCGGCAGCGTCGACCAACCCCGAAGCACCCGCGTGTCGCGCCTGCTGCCGATGCCCGCGGCCCGCGCGTCGGGGAAGCGCTCGAAGAACGTCCGCAACCCGACCTCGCCCTCGGCGCGCGCCAAGGCGGCGCCAAGGCAGAAGTGCCGGCCGCCGGAGAACGCGAGATGCTTTCCCGCATTGGGTCGCTGAACGTCGAAGCGGTGCGGGTCGGTGAAGACCGCGGGATCGCGGTTGGCCGCGGCCAGGTAGATGACGACCAGATCGCCGCGGGTGATCGGCGTTCCCGCCACTGTGACGTCGTCGAGCGCCACCCGCGCGGTGAGTTGCACCGGGGAGTCCAGACGCAGAATCTCTTCGACGGCGTTGGGCCACAGATCCGGTTGTCGCCGCAACGTGTCGAGCTGCCGCGGCGCGTCCAGCAGCATCCGAATGCCGTTGCCCAGCAGGTTGACCGTCGTCTCGAACCCGGCCGCCAGCACCAGTCCGGCGATCGCCTGAAGTTCTTTGTCGCTTAAATACGTTTCAGCAGAACCGCTTTCGGCCATCTGGATCAGCTGGCTCATCAAGTTGTCGCTCGGCGTGCGCCGCAGCTCCCGCAGGTGTCCGGTGAGCCAGCAGTGGAATCCCGCAATGCCGTCCTGCACACTTCGGTACCGCCGCCAGGGCAATCCGATGTCCAGGCTCGGCGCCGCGAGTTCACCGAACGCCAAGACGCGGCGCCGTTCCTGCTCTGGCACGCCCAGGACGTCGCTGATGATGGCGACCGGGAGTTGCGAACAATACCGTCCGACGACGTCGACCACACCGGACGTCCCGGGTTCCCGGGCCAACTGGTCCAGCAGGCCGGCGGCCGTCTGTTCGACGCGGTCACGCAGGGCCGCGACTGCCCTGGACGTGAACACCGCTGACACGCTCTTGCGGTAACGGGTGTGGTCCGGCGGCTCGACGGCCAGCAACGACGGTGCGCGCAGCGGGTGCAGTAGGTCGTCGCGGGTGCGACGCTCCAGCCACCGCAGTGGTCCCGGCAGATTCGACCCCATGGTGACCACTCGGAAGTCGTCGGACCGTAGCAGCTCGTGCGCCAGCGAGTGGTCGGTGGTCAGATAGTTGACGCGCCCTTTCACCAGGGGCCCCACCGCACGCAGTTCGTCATAGAACGGAACAGGATTCGCGGTCACCGACGGGTCGGCGATCAGCCTGGCCGGCAAGTCGCCGCGCCGAGCTGCGATCGCCGCGGCGCCCCGGACGAATCCGTGCATCGCGAGCCAGTGCAATCTTTCCTTCATCTGACCAGCCTAGGCCGTATCTGTTGCGGGCCTCAGCACTTGGCGGTGATCGTGAAGCCCGTCGTCACCACCTTGTTGGGGTTGCTGCTGTTCATGCCGTAGGCGTTGCCGCTGATGGTGTACGCGTCGTTGGTGACCTCGGCGTGCGCCTCTCCTACGCCACCTTTCCAGTAGCTGCCGGTGAAACCGTCGATGTCGCGGATCTTCACCCACTGGGGGACGGCCCGGTACCCGCTGAGCAGCACCACGGCCTCGACATGGCCGCCCCGGTCGCTGATGTCGATGGTCCGGTATGCCTGCTCCTGGCTGCAGGTCGGGGGACGCGTCTCATGGGAGGAGCCGTCGATGGTCAGATGGGCGGCCATGCGCGGCATGCTCTGGGGCTGGGTGCACCCGGAGACACTGGCCGCCACCACGACACCGGCGACCGCGATCAACCGGTTACGCACGATTTCACCTCCATTACTGCCGCTCGGGCATCAGCGCGGGCAGGGACTTACGGATACGACGCCGGGGCGCATCGCCGCGTCGTATCCGTAAGTCCTCGAACCAGCCGGTCTCGCCGACGCCGGCGTTGTTCCACATCATGTCCAGACCTCGTTCGCGCTCCGGTGTCGCCAGGCCGTCGCCGTAGCGGTCCACGGCGCCGACGCGCCAGCCTGTGGTGCAAAACAGCCTGGCCCCCTCGCGGCCCACGCCGCTGCCCGCGCCGGTGATGAACACCGATCTCACGGTGGCGGGCATGCGAGCCTTCCGGTGCCGGGTCTTGGTCAGCCTGCCTCGACCGCGTCTTTCATGCGGTTCAGCGTCTTGGTCATATCACGGATGTTGCGCCGCTTGCGTAGGAAGCCGCCGAAGAGCCAATAGACGGCAAGCAGCGGCGAGGAATTCAGCCGAAAAGACTCGGTGACATCGGTGCCACCCTCGCTGGGCGCCAGCCGGTAGTGCCAGTTGTTGACCGCCCTGTTGCCGACGAGCACCGCAAATCCGAATTCGCGGCCGGGTTCGCAGGCGGTGACCTTGCACGTCGTCCAATACACCGGACCGATCTCGTTTCGCCGGACGTGGCCACGGAACGTGGCACCCAGTGCCGGGCCGGTGGCACCGCCCAGCCATTGGGCCTCGAAGACCTCCGGGGAGAACCTCCCGATGTTGCGCACGTCCGCGATCACGTCCCAGATCTTGCTCGCGGGCGCACTCATGTGAACCGTCGCAGAACCTTCCATGGCCCGATCCAAACACAGCTTCGCGCTTGCTCATAGGCCTCGGTGACCCAGCGCCGGGGTGCTAGTGCGGTGCGGCGAGTTGGATCAGACCGTTGATGATCTGCTTGATTCCCTGTGCAGGGTGCGAATACCACCCGATCGGCAGGCCCGATTCAGCGCCGCACTTCGGCCAGGGATCCAAGCCTTCCTCGGCGAACACCCGGTTGGCCACCGCGATCTGCTCCTCCCGGGACGCGGCCGCCGGGTTGCCCACACCGCCGTAGCGGGCCCAGGTGCCCGGCTTGAACTGCAGTCCGCCGAATTCACCGTTTCCGGTGTCGATGTGCCAGTTGCCGCCGGACTCGCACTGCGCGATCGCGTCCCAGTTGGGCGCTGGGGGTGCGGCGTCGGCCACACCGGGGGGAGAGGTCAGCGCGGCAGCGACTAACCCACCGACCACCATGGTCTTGATGAGGGGTTGGCAGGGTTTCCTCATGTCCGAAATTTCGGCGGGCGTGTCCAAAGCGTTACCCATTCGAAAATGGCGCGAGATATGCCCTCTATCAGCGGAAATGCCCCTACCAACAGGCCAAATCTGAATTTTAGAATTCGGTGAGGAAAAATTAAATTATCGCTGGCGACAGCACTGGGCAGCCAACGGCGGGTCGCTCGACGTACCGGATCGGCCCACGTTGATTAGCCTGTCCCCAGACGAACTCACCCAAGTCCCATGCGCCAGATTGCCCGCGACCGAAACCCCACGGGGCAGGAGAGACCAGCGCGATGGCTGCGCCCGGCGTAGGCTCGCGCGTTGACCGCTGCCACGCTCGCAGCTTCGCTGCTGCTGGGCGGCGTTTTCCTGACGGTCGATCGGCTGCACACCACGCCCGCCGATATTCTCGCCCATCCTGGCGATCCGATCGGCGATGAGAAGACCCGGGCACAGGTGATCGATGCCGCCCGACAGATCGTCACCGTCGCACAGCTGAACACCTCGTCGGCCGGCTACTCCTTGCTGTCCTGTACGGACAGCTTCGCCCCGCCGTATCGAGGCACCGTCTACCTGACCTTCACGGTGCCGGCCGGCGACGGGGCCTCAGAACGCTATTGCGCCCGACGGAATCGCCGGGCGCAATAGCGGAATGTCAGCAGAGCAGAAGTTATTCGCCGCCGCCGGGTGTGGCTCCCAGGGTGCTCTGCAGATCTGGCTTCATCGCGTTGAGCTGGGCGCCCCAGTACTCCCAGCTGTGCGTGCCGTTCTGGTCGAAATTGAACACGGCGTTGTGGCCGCCGGCCGCGTTGTAGGCGTCCTGGAACTTCAGGTTGCTGCTCCGCACGAAGTTCTCCAGGAACTCGGCGGGCATGTTGGCGCCACCCAGCTCGGACGGCGTGCCGTTACCGCAGTAGACCCACAACCGGGTGTTGTTGGCCACCAGCTGCGGGATCTGGACGGTGGGGTCATTGCGCTGCCAGGCCGGGTCGCTTGAGGGTCCCCACATGTCGTCGGGCTTGTAACCGCCGGCGTCACCCATCGCCAGGCCGATCAGACTCGGGCCCATCCCGCTGGAGGGATCCAGCAGCGCCGAGAGCGATCCGGCGTAGATGAACTGCTTCGGGTGGTAGACAGCCAAGATCATCGCCGAGGAGCCCGACATCGAGATGCCGATCGCAGCGCTGCCGGTGGACTTGACGCTCCGGTTGGACGCCAGCCACTGCGGCAGTTCGCTGGTCAGGAAGGTCTCCCATTTGTAGGTCTTGCAGCCGTCGTGACCGCAGGCGGGCTGGTACCAGTTGGCGTAGAAGCTGGACTGCCCTCCGACGGGCATGATCACCGACAGCCCCGACTTGTAGTACCACTCGAACGCGGGGGTGTTGATGTCCCAGCCGTTGTAGTCGTCCTGAGCCCGCAGCCCGTCGAGCAGGTACACAGCCGGGGAACCGTTTCCACCGCTCTGGAACTGGACCTTGATGTCGCGGCCCATCGATGGCGACGGCACCTGGAGATACTCGACGGGCAGACCCGGACGCGAGAACGCCCCCGCAGTCGCCGAGCTCCCGGCAAGACAGATGAGGCCGGGCAGCACGCTCGCCGCCGCCGCACCGACCACCAGCCGGCGCACCCAAGTGCGGATCTTGTCGCTCACGTCTGTCATACCTGCCCCTTAGTCGTATGTCGTCGCGTGTCTTCGCTGGAATTTACCGTGGTTAGAGGCCGAATGTCGATCAGGACGCGGACTCGTCTCAATTGTGTTTCGCCGTCCGCACCGCATCGTGGCTGCCCTGGGAGGACTTCGCGCGGGCGGCGCCCGGCTCCGGTACGGCAACAATGCAGGTAGGCGACCTTCGGCGCGTGCAATATTCGGCTGGCCGGGTCCCGACGCGGCGCCGACATCCGTTTTCGTGTCCGGGCCATTCGTGTCCGGGTTCGCGGTGCGAAAACGCCGGGGAAGCGACCACCCGCTGGGGACAGAGCACGCCTCGCCGGTCCGCTGGCCGTCGTCTGTGAGTTAGGCGCGGGATTGCGGACCGCAGCACCTAAAGCTGCATCGAACGCGTAGGCTCTCACCGAACACGCCGATAGAGGTCACGCTTTCCCGGCCCGTTCCGGCCCTCACGAGCCACCGCACCGACGGTTGCATGGTGCGCGACGGTGCGGCTGAGGGCATCGGCGGTCACATGATTGAGGTGCAAATTTGGATACGGTACTGGGGTTATCGGTGACGTCGACGTCCGTCGGGTGGGTACTCGCGGAAGGGCACGACGCCGACGGCACCATCGTGGACCACCGTGAGATGCCGCTGGAACCCGGCGGCGGGGTTCGCGCTGTGAGCACCGCCCAGCAGGTGACCGAGGAAGTCATGCGGGTCGAGGCCATGGCGGCCGAAAACGACCAGCGGGTGCGGATCATCGGTGTGACGTGGACCGACGATGCCACCGCGCAGGCCGCGCTGCTGATGGAGGCGTTGACCGACGCGGGTTACGACAACATCGTGCCGATTCGGTTGCTGGATGCCGTCGAGACGCTGGCTCGAGCCATCGCACTGGTGATCGGGTTCGAACAGACGGCGGTCTGCATCGTCGAACACACATTCGCCACCGTCGTCATGGTTCACATGCACAACGGCGCGACACAGACTGCCGTCAAGCACGTCAGCGGCGGCTTCGAGGGGCTGACGTCATGGCTGACCGGGATGTTCGAGCGCAATGGTTGGCGTCCCGGGGGAGTGGTCGTCGCCGGCGCGGACAGCGACATCAACGATTTCTCTTGGGAGCTGGACGAGGCCCTACCGGTGCCGGTTTTCGCGCAGAACATGGTTCAGGTGACCGTCGCCCGGGGCGCGGCGCTGACCGCCGCGCAAACCACCGATTTCACCGACGAACAATTGGTGGTGGGCGCGCCCGAGCCGGCACCAGTGCCCCCGCGCCCCCGGCAGTTGTCGTATGCCGGCGCGGTGGCCGCACTGGCCGCCGGCGCGGTCACGTTCGTCGCGTCGCTGTCGCTGGCCGTGGGCATCGAAATCGCCCCGAAGGGCGACGCCACCCCGGCAAAGCACGCGGCACACGCCCCGGCGCCCCAGGTGGCCCGGGCCGTCGCACCGGCGGTGGCACCGCCCCGAGAGGTCGCGCCGTCCGCCCCCGAACCCGCAGCACCCGTCGTCGCGGAGCCGACACGGCCCCGTGCGCCCGAGGACCGGCCACCGGCCCCCGATGCCCGCCAGCCCTACCTGGCCAGGGTGCTCGAGCACATCCCGGGCGACGCCGGCGGCTCTGCGCCGGGCGCCGCCGAACAGCCGTGACCTGGTGACTCAACGGTCCTTGGCGTGAACTGCGGTGAACGACAACGTCACGTCGTCGGCAACCTGCACCGACCCCATGAGCAGGGAATAGGGCCTGACACCATGGTCGGATTGTCGTACGACGGTGTGCGCCGACATCCGCCACCTGTCACCGAGATCCTCTGTCCGCAAGTCGGCCGCGTGCTCCCGCGATTTCCCCCGAATGTGCAGTTTCCCGCTGAGTCGATACCCGTGTTCGGTCGCGCTGATCCTGTCGGAGACGAAGCGGATGTCGGGGAAGCGGCCGGCGTCCAGCGACTTCAACGCGTTCGCGCGCGCCAAGGCTTTCTCCGGGCCGGACAACCCCTTGACACCGCCCTCGCCGCGTAGCACCTCGAGCGAATTCGTCTCGACCACCAGCTCCACGCCCGCCGGCTCGGCGCCGGCCCAGGTCACCAAGGCGCGCCAACGGGTCATGGCGATCGTGAGGCGGTGGCCCATTCGTGCAGCCCGGCCGGTGACTTCGGTGTGAACGAGCAGCTCACCGTCGGACGGGTCCAAAGCCCAGGTGCCTGTCACAGACCGACCCTACTCACATGGTGAGCACGGTGCGGTAGTGTGCGCGTCCCTCCTCCAACGCCGCGTAGCCTTCCGCGGCTTGCGCCAGCGGTAGTTCCTCGACCCACGCGCGGACGCCGGACAATACGGCGAAATTCATGGTCTCCTCGACATCCTTGGCGGTGCCCGAGGGGTGCCCGACGATGCTGAGGCCAGGGGTGATCAGCTGGACGGGACTGATGGGCAGGGGCTCAGGAGTCACGCCCACCGCGACCAGTTCGCCCCGGGGCGACAACCCGCCCACGGTGTCGGCCATGGCCTGCGAGTTTCCGGCGGTGGCCAGGACGACCGAAGCCCCGCCCAGAGCCCGCATCGCCGCGGCCACGTCCCCGCCTGTCGCGTCGATGTAGTGATGGGCCCCCAACTTCCGGGCATCCTCGGCTTTGGCGGTGCCGCGGTTGATCGCGATGGTCTCGAAACCCATCGCCCGGGCGAACTGGATCCCCAGGTGTCCGAGACCGCCGACACCGAGAATCGCCACCCGGTCACCGGGCACGGCCCGGGTGCTGCGCAACGCATGGTAGGTGGTGACACCGGCACATCCCATCGGGGCGGCCTCCACCGCAGAGAGCTCCGACGGGATACGGGCCAGCGCACTTGCAGGCACCGTCACCGATTCCGCATAGCCGCCGGGGAAGTGCCAGCTCGGGACCTTGCCGTTCTCGCAGTGGATGAAAATGCCCTTGCGGCATGGGTCGCAGTGGTAGCAGCAACCGCCGAACCACCCGACCGCGACACGGTCTCCCACCTCGAAATCATTGACGCCGGAACCAAGTTCGGCGATAGTGCCGGCGATCTCATGTCCCGGCGTGAGGGGCCACGACATGTTCGGGAAGCCGCCCTGGACGAACGCGCGGTCGGTGCCGCAGATGCCACACGCGCTGACCGCCAGACGTACCTCGTCGTGGGCCGGGGGCGACGTCTCGACGTCGGCGAGTTCCAACGCTGCGCCAGCGGACTGTATCCGGACGGCTCGATGAGTAGGCACTGGCTCACCTTAATGCGGGACAGGGCATTTCGACGCCCCGTCAGCGTGGTAGTCGACCTGCCAGTGCTTGATCCCGTTGAGCCAGCCCGACCGCAGGCGTTCGGGTGTGCCGACCGATTCCAGATTCGGCATGACATCGGCGATCGCGTTGAACATCAGGTCGATCGTCATCCGCGCCAGGTTGGCGCCGATGCAGTAGTGCGCGCCGGTGCCACCGAAACCGACGTGTGGATTGGGATCGCGCAGAATGTTGAACGTGAACGGGTCGTCGAACACGTCCTCGTCGAAATTGGCCGACCGGTAGACCATCACCACCCGCTGACCCTTTGCGATCCGCACGCCCGACAGCTCGTAGTCCTGCAGGGCGGTCCGCTGGAACGACGTGACCGGCGTGGCCCACCGGACGATCTCGTCGGCGGTGGTCGCGGGCCGCTCCCGCTTGTACAACTCCCACTGATCGGGAAAGTCGGTGAACGCCATCATGCCCTGGGTGATGGAGTTACGGGTGGTTTCGTTGCCGGCGACAGCGAGCAGGATGACGAAGAAGCCGAACTCGTCGTCGGAGAGCTTGTGTCCGTCGACGTCGGCCTGAACCAGCTTGGTGACGAGGTCTTCACCCGGATTCTTCGTCCGGTCGGCGGCCATCTGCATGCCGTACATGATCAGTTCGACGGATGCAGTGATCGCGTCGTTGCTGGCGAACTCCGGATCCTGATCGCCGACCATCTCATTGGACCAGTGGAAGAGCTTCTTGCGGTCCTCCTGCGGCACGCCCATGAGCCCGGCGATGGCCTGCAGCGGCAGCTCGCACGACACCTGTTCGACGAAGTCGCCGGAACCCTCGGCCGCAGCGATCTCGACGATGTGCCGGGCGCGCTCGCGGAGTTCCTCGCGGAGGCGCTCGATGGCCCGGGGAGTGAAGGCACGAGAGATGATCTTGCGCAGCCGCGTGTGCTGCGGCGCATCCATGTTGAGCAGGACAAACTTGCCACGCTCAACCTGCTCTTCCACCGTGCCGTCCTTGTAGCGTGGCAGTGCGGTCTTCTGCAGGCTGGAAAAGACGTCGCTGCGCAGCGAGATCTCTTTGACGTCCTTGTGTTTGGAGACCACCCAGAAGCCGCCGTCGTCGAAACCACCCGTACCGATGGGCTGCTCGTTCCACCAGATCGGCGCGGTCCGCCGCAGCTCGGCCAGTTCTTCCACCGGCAGCCGTTCGGCGTGAACGTCGGGATCGGTGAAGTCGAAGCCGGGAGGCAGGTCAGGGACCGGGGTTGCAGTTGGCTCGGCGGTTGGCATGGGGCCCACTCCTCGAAACTAAGTCGTCTAGTCGTCCTTGTGTGCAAATAAACCATTGCCACGGCCCGTTGTGAAGCATCATCGTGATATCGACGCGAAGAACTGCAACATGTTCAGCGACTGCGCAAGCGTGCGCGAACCGCGTTGCCGTTCACACCCGTCGCGTTGTCCTGGCGAGGCGCCGAACCCGAAACACCTTGAGAAGCGCGGCGCGGTCGATATGCTTTGTCCAGTTCATCGGCGGATCGCCGGGAGCGGGTGACACGCAAGCTGAGGTGGAGCATGATTCGCGAACTACTCACCGTCGTTGCGATCAGTGGCGGCGCAGTCGGTCTGGCGCCGTGCGCGGCCGCCGATCAGCATTACGACGGCGACGTGCCGGGCATGAACTACGACGCTTCGCTCGGCGCGCCCTGCGACAACTACGAGCGCTTCATCTTCGGGCGCGGGCCCAGCGGGCAGGCCGAGGCGTGCCATTTCCCCCCACCCAACCAGTTCCCGGCCGCAACCACCGGCTACTGGGTGACGTCCTACCCGCTGTACGGGGTACAGCAGGCCGGGGCCAAGTGCCCGGGCTCGCAGGCGGCCGCACAGTCGGCGGCGGGGCTTCCCATGTTGTGTCTGGGAGCCCAGGGGTGGCAAGAGGGATGGTTCACCGGGGCGGGATTCTTCCCGCCCGAACCGTGACCGGCTGACCCGTGGACCGCGGCTGGTCCGGCGTCGATTACTGACAGCTGGCCGCTGCGTCTAAAGTCCTCACAAAGTCCGGCAACCATGAGGAGACTCCGATGGCCTTCAATCCCAGAGACGCCCTAGGCGCGGCCAGGGACATCGCGACCAACGCGGTCGAGAAGGCGTCCGACATCGTCGAAAACGCCAGCGACATCATCCGCGGCGACATCTCCGGGGGCACCAGCGGCATCGTCCAGAACTCGATCGACATCGGCACATACGCGGTCGACAGGACCAAGGAAATGTTCACCGGCAGCAACGACGACGAAGCTGACTAGACGCATGCCATTGATTTGCTCGACGTGAATGCCTCCGCCGATCATGGCTGATGGGAATAGGAATTCCGCGAAATTCGTTCGCAACGAACCTGTTCGGCGCACGTCAGCCGGACGGCTCAGAGGGTGGCCGCCTCGTTGAGTTCGTCGAGGCGGTTGCTTGCTTCCAGGTACTCCTGCACCCACCGCTCGATGACGGTCGCGGTTTTCTCCACTTTGGTGAACTGACCGACGACCTGACCGACCGGGTTGAACGCGACGTCCACGCTCTCGTTCGGGTACCTGTTGGTCGCACGCACCGCCATGCCCGAAACCATGTACTGCAGCGGCATGCCGAGGGGCTTCGGGTTGTCCGGCGCCTCCCATGCCTCCGTCCAGTCGTTGCGCAGCATTCGGGCCGGCTTGCCGGTGAACGAACGGCTGCGGACGGTGTCACGGCTACCGGCCTTGACGTAGGCGGCCTGCTGCACCGGGGTGTTGGAGGATTCCTCGACCATCAACCACTGCGAGCCCGTCCACGCACCCTGGCAGCCCAGCGCCAGCGCCGCCGCGATCTGCTGGCCGCTGCCGATACCGCCGGCCGCCAGCACCGGCACTGGGGCGACCTCCTTGACCACCTGCGGCCACAACACGATCGAACCCACCTCACCGCAGTGCCCGCCGGCCTCGCCGCCCTGGGCGATGATGATGTCGACGCCCGCATCGGCGTGTTTGCGGGCCTGGGAGGGCGAACCGCACAGCGCCGCCACCTTCAAACCGGCATCATGAATGTGCTTGATCATGTCGGCCGGGGGAGTGCCGAGCGCGTTGGCGATCATCTTGACCTTCGGGTGCTTGAGCGCCACCTCGACCTGGGGTGTGGCGGTTGCCTCGGTCCAACCGAGCAATTGCAGGCTGTCGCCGTCGCTGTCTTCGATCGGCACGCCGTGGTCGGCAAGGATCTTCTTGCCGAAATCCAGGTGTTCTTGGGGCACCATCGTGCGCAGTGTGTCGGCCAATTCCTCGGCCGACAGGTGTGAATCCATGCCCTCGTACTTGTTCGGGATCACGATGTCGACGCCATACGGGCGCTCGCCGATGTTCTCGTCGATCCAGTTGAGCTCGATCTCCAGCTGCTCGGGCGTGAAGCCGACAGCACCCAGAACGCCGAAACCGCCGGCCTTGCTGACCGCGACCACGACATCGCGGCAGTGGGTAAAAGCGAAGATCGGAAATTCGATACCGAGTTCGTCGCAGATGGAGGTGTGCATACCTACTCCTTGGGCGCCGGGCAGAATTGGAACGTGTTCTACTTTAGTACGGACGCCCGCGAGGCGGCCAGACAGGTGGGGTGCCTCGCAACTACGACCGATCATCGCCAGCTTCCCGCTTCACCGACGTGCATCCCACCGGGCCGGGTTCATCGGCCGCGAATCATTGGCATTCGGTCCCGGATCGCCGTAGCACCGCCGGTGAGTGGAGAGCTCCGATCTTGATGCGCCAGCGCGCCCGCGGGTAGCGTGATCCTGCCGATTACGAAACCACTGGTAGCGTAATCTGTTCGCCGCGACCACGAAAGGACTCGGCTCGATGCGCAGCCTCTATGCCGGCCGGCCCTTCGCCACCCCGACCCCGGAAATCGCGGCCGCGCTCGAGGATGTCAGCATCCCGACGCTGCTGCTTTCCCTCGTCCACATCACGGGCGATCCCCGGTTCGTTCGCGACTTCGCGCCGACGGGACTCTTCCTCAACGAGATCCAGGGCTTCATGTCGGAGGAGGACAAGGCCCGCGCCCGCACGGTGGCGCTACCGGTGCTGGCCGCGTATCGGGATGCCGGCTGTCCCGAGCCGAAGCCGCTGAGCCCCGAGCTGATCCGGGAGATGATGGACTGGGCCGCCTGTGAGCACGTCACCGAAGAATACCTGCCCCTGATCTCCGAGGAGATGGACCTCGACGGGGTAGATCCCCGCCGTCCGACGGAGCTGCCGAGAGAACGCGCGGCGGAGCTTCCGGTCCTCGTCGTCGGCTGCGGGGAATCCGGCATACTGGCCGGGATCCGCCTCAAGCAGGCCGGCATCCCTTTCACGATCCTGGAGAAGAATGCCGGCCCCGGCGGAACATGGTGGGAAAACAGTTATCCCGGAGCCCGCGTCGACGTCGCCAACCACTTCTATTGCTACAGCTTCGAACCCAACAACGACTGGACGCACTTCTTCGCCGAGCAGGACGAGTTGCAGGACTATTTCGCCCGGGTGATGGCCAAGCACAAACTGGCCGAGCGGGTACGGTGGCAGATCGAGGTGGTTGCCGCCGAATGGGACGACCACGACGGCGTGTGGTGCGTGACGCTGCGCTCTGCGGACGGCCGGACCGAGACGACGCGCGCACGGGCGCTCATCACCGCGGTCGGCCAGCTGAACCGGCCCTGCATCCCGGATTTCGCCGGCGCCGAAACCTTTGCGGGCCCGGCGTTCCACTCCTCGGCCTGGGATCATTGCGTCGACGTGAGCGGCAAGCGGGTCGCGCTGATCGGGGCCGGCGCCAGCGGATTCCAGATCGCGCCCGCGATCGCCGGCAATGTCGGGCACCTGACGGTGTTCCAGCGGACCGCCCAGTGGATGTTTCCCAACCCGATGTATCACGACGAAGTCGGCGAAGGGATGCGCTGGGCGATGCGCCACCTGCCGTACTACGGACGGTGGTACCGGTTCCTGGTGCTGTGGCCCGGTGCCGACAAGGGTCTCGACGCGGCGAGCTGCGACGCCGACTACCCCGGTCAGGGCGAGGCGGTCAGCGACATCAATGCTGCGGCCCGGATGATGTTCACCCAGTGGATCACCGGCCAGGTGGGCGACGACGATGAGCTGCTGGCCAAGGTGCTGCCCGACTATCCCGCGTGCGGCAAGCGGACGCTGCAGGACAACGGCAGCTGGCTGCAAACCCTGCGACGCGACAACGTCGGATTGGTGCGCACACCGATCCAGCGGATCACCCCGCGCGGCGTCGTCACCGCCGACGGCGTGACCCACGACGTCGACGTCATCGTCTACGCCACGGGGTTCCGGCACACCGACGTGCTGTGGCCGCTGAAGATCACCGGCCGTAACGGAATCGACCTGCACGAGATGTGGGGCACCCGCCCGTACGCCTACCTCGGCATCACCGTCCCGAACTTCCCCAACCTGTTCATCATCTACGGGCCTGGGACGCATCTGGCCCACGGCGGCAGCCTGATCTTCCAGTCCGAGCTCCAGATGCGCTACGTCAACCGGTGTCTCGAGCATCTGGCGGAGGCGGACTTGCATTCCCTGGAGCCGATTGCCGAGGCGGCCACCGCGTGGCATCAGCGGACCCAAGCCGAGATCCAGAAGATGGTGTGGTCGCACCCCGCGGTCAAACACACCTACTTCAAAAACCCTGACGGCGAGATCCACACCGTCAGCCCATGGCGCCTGCCGGAGTACTGGGCGGCGGTCCGCGAACCCGACTGGTCCCAATTCATCGAGCGGGCAAAGGAAGCGAGCACTCCAGCATGCGAACCGTAGTGATCGACGGGCCGACCAGCATTCGAGTCGATACCCGCCCCGACCCGGCACTTCCCGGCCCCGACGGTGCGATCGTCGAAGTCGCCGCAGCCGGCATCTGCGGTTCCGATCTGCACTTCTATGAGGCTGATTTTCCACTGGCCGAACCGATCCCGCTCGGCCATGAGGCGGTGGGCACCGTCGCCGAGATCGGGCCACTGGTGCGCACGGTCAAGGTCGGCGACCAGGTGATGGTGTCGTCGGTGGCCGGCTGCGGCAACTGTCCCGGCTGCGCCACCCGCGATCCGGTGATGTGCCACTCGGGTTTTCAGATCTTCGGCGGTGGTGTCCTCGCCGGGGCACAAGCCGATTTTCTCCCCGTGCCCGCCGCCGATTTCCAGCTGCTCAAGATACCCGACGGCATCAACACCGAGCAGGCGTTGCTGCTCACCGACAACCTCGCGACCGGCTGGGCCGCTGCCCAGCGGGCCGACATTCCGCTCGGCGGCAGCGTGGTGGTCATGGGCCTGGGCGCCGTCGGGCTGTGCGCGTTGCGAAGCGCGCTATTCCAAGGGGCTGCAGAGGTTTTCGCTGTCGATCGGGTCGACGGCCGCCTGGCCCGTGCTGCCGGGTGGGGAGCGACGCCGGTCAAGGCACCGGCGGTCGAGGCGATCCTCGCCGCCACAGGTGGGCGCGGGGCCGACGCGGTGATCGACGCCGTCGCCACCGACGCCTCGATGACCGACGCGCTCAACGCGGTCCGGCCCGGCGGTACCGTCTCGGTCGTCGGCGTGCACAACCTGCAGCCGTTCCCGTTGAACGCGCTGGGCTGCCTGGTCCGCAGCATCACGTTGCGCATGACGACGGCGCCGGTGCAGCGGACCTGGCCGGAATTGCTCCCACTGCTGGTTGCCGGTCGCCTGGACGTGAACGGCATCTTCACGACGACGCTGCCGCTGGACGAGGCAGCCCGGGGTTATGCGACCGCGGCCGCACGAAACGGCGACGACGTCAAGATCCTGCTGACACCCTAGGGGCGAGGACAGGCAGGTCGGTATCGCCCTGAGCTGACGGGGCAGCGTTTGGCCACCGTGACGACCCCGGTCCAGCGCCTATCGTGTCGCCGCGATGTACTGCGACCGCATGAAGCTGTCGATCTTGACATCCACCTCGGGCGGGATGATCCCGTAGAGCGCCTCGAGTTGGAGAGTATTGCGGATCGGCTCGACATTCCAGCCGTGCGCGGCGAGCCAGTCGGCCGGATCGCTCTTGGGTTCATAGGTCAGCGCCGAGAAGTCCACGCTGCCTGACATGTTGACTCCGGGGTGCGCCGCTTCCAAACCTTCCAGCTGGTCGTGGTCCAGCCGCGTGCCCAATGCGCCCACGGCCACCCGGCTGCCCGGCGCGCTGAGCCCACTGATCAGGGTGAACAGCGTGTTCTGGGCATCGTCGGACAGGTAGGGCAGAATACCCTCCACTGACCAGGCGCTGGGCTGTTCCACGTCGAAGCCGGCCGCCTCCAACGGCTTGGACCATTCGCTGCGCAGATCTGCCGCGATCTCGATCCTGCGCGCCTTGGGTGCGGCGCCCCGCTCAGCCAGCACTCGGGACTTGAACTCCAGTACCCTCGGCATGTCGATTTCGAAAACGGTTGTGCCCAATGGCCAATCGAGCCGATATGCTCGCGAATCCAGGCCGGCCGCGATGATCACAGCCTGGCGCACGCTCGCTTGTCCAGCGGAGAGGAAGAAGTCGTCGAAGAATCGGGTCTGGACGCCGTAGAGGCGTGGAAAGGCCGTCTGGTCCTCGGTGGTCCCCGGTTTCGCGAGCACGTCGGCCAGGTAGGGGTCTTGTGCCGCGGCGATGAAGGCCTGCGCATACTCATCGCGGACCAGTGGTTGAGGGCTCGTGGCGTGCACCGCGCGCCAACCGGCGACCAGCAACGCGGTGTAGCCCACGCCGCTGGCGATGTCCCAGTGGTCGTCGTCGGAGCGCAACGACCCGAACTCAGGTGTCGTGCCCAATTCGGTCCTCCCCATCGCAGTCCCCGGCATCACCAAGGTACCCGCGGCTGCACGGTCAAAACTCGAGAAGCACCGTGACGGGGCCGTCGTTGACCAAATGGACCCGCATGTCCGCGCCGAAGACCCCCGTTTCCACGTGGGCACCCAACTGCGTCAACGCCTCCGCGAACGCCGCGACCAGGGGTTCAGCGACCGACCCGGGCGCGGCGGCATTCCACGACGGGCGGCGGCCTTTCGCGGTGTCGGCGTACAGGGTGAACTGACTGACCACCAGGATCGGCGCGCTGACGTCAGCGGCGGACCTCTCGCCAGCCAGAATCCGCAGTGTCCAAAGCTTTTCCGCCAGACGCCCCGCTTTGTGCGCGTCGTCGCCGTGCGTGACGCCGACGAATGCGAGCAGTCCCTGACCCTCCGGGGAGATGGAAGCCACCAGCCGCCCGTCGACAGCCACCGACGCCGATGAGACCCGCTGCACCAGAATCCGCACGATCCTCGATGCTGCCAGGCCGGCTGGGTAGGCTCGTCAGGTGTCTGTGCTCGTGGCTTTTTCTGTCACCCCGCTGGGTGTGGGCGAGAGTGTCGGTGAAATCGTCGCCCACGCGGTTCGGGTGGTTCGGGATTCCGGCCTGCCGAACAAGACCGATTCGATGTTCACCGTGATCGAAGGCGACACCTGGGAAGAGGTGATGGGCGTCGTGCAGCGCGCGGTCGAGGCCGTTGCTGCCCGCGCCCCGCGGGTCAGCACGGTGATCAAGGTGGACTGGCGTGCTGGGGCCGGCGACGCGATGGCGGGAAAAGTCGCCTCGATCGAGCGACATCTGGCCGACCGTTAGCCCCGCACGGCGGTGTTCATCGCCCGTTCGGCGACCTCACGGTGAACGGCGGACATTTCTTTCTCCATTGAGCTCCATTGAGCGGGCGCGTTGGTGGCGCACGCCGTCCCCGCTCACCTGTGCTGGATCTTCCACCGGAAAGATGCTGACGCCGCCGCCGACGTGACGCAGGTCCGTGTTGGCCGCAGTGGCGATGGCGGAGAGTTCGAGTTCGGCCATGTGAGCCCGCAGCACTTCTCACTCGATCATCGGTTGGCGAGTTCGAAGGGTCACCGACCAGGGGCATGGCGTGGAATTCCGCGGAATTCCGCGCGGGCGGGGAGGCGTCGAACCCCGTCCGTGACGCGGCTTTGTTCTCCGACCGCGGTCAGCGACACTTTCCCCGTGAATTCGACTCGGGCGAAGACGCTTCGGCGAACGGCGATCGGGGCCGCGGGAGCGGTACTGATCCTCGCGCAGGCAATCTGCGGTGACCACGGCGGTGATCACATAGCCGGGCTGATGATGCCGAAACCGACGCTGAGGACCGGGATAACGGAACCTCTTGCCGAGGGTTGGCCCACCTCTCTACATCACACCTGCAGATGCGACGGCATCATGCCGCCGACCAGATCCCTGCGCGGCGCCGACCATGGGGGTGGTGGTCGGCCCCTCCCGCCGCTTACGCTGGCTGGGCGCATTGCCGAGACAGACCGGCTCTGCAGGAAGGCAGGTGCGTCCGACATGACCAGCGAAACACCCAGCAGCGGCGGGATCGGTGAGCCCGGCGGACGTGCGGGGGCCGGGGGAGCAGGGGGCCAGGGGGGTGCTGGTGGCGCCGGTGGCCGCGGCGGCGACGGTGGCCGGGGCGGCGACGGTGGCCGGGGCGGCGACGGTGGCCGAGGCGGCGACGGAGGATTGCCCGGCGCAGGCGGTGCCGGCGGACAGCCGGGTCAGCCCGGACAGCCGGGTCAGCCCGGACAGCCGGGTCAGCCCGGAAATCCGGGCTGAGACCAGCGGTAGCCGAACCCCTGTCCCGCCGGGCCGGAGGGTCCGAAAGACTGCGGCACTAGGCTCGTGCCGGTGAGCGCACGCGCAGGCATCGTTGTCACCGGAACGGAAGTCCTCACCGGCCGAGTCCAGGATGCGAACGGCCCCTGGATCGCCGACCGGCTGCTCGAACTCGGCGTCGAGCTGGCGCACATTACGATCTGTGGCGACCGTCCCACTGATATCGAGGCACAGCTGCGTTTCCTGGCGGACGAGGGTGTGGACCTGATCGTCACCAGCGGCGGGCTGGGGCCCACCGCCGACGACATGACCGTCGAGGTGGTGGCGCGGTTCTGCGGACGCGAATTGGTACTCGACGCCGAGGTCGAGAACACGATCGCCGGAATCCTCAAAAAGCTGATGGCGCCTTTCGATTCGGAAAGCTTCGACGCGGTGCGCGCCGCCAACCGCAAGCAGGCCATGGTTCCGGAAGGGGCCGAAGTGCTCGACCCGGTGGGCACGGCGCCGGGTGTGGTTGTCCCGGGCAAGCCCACGGTCGTCGTGCTTCCGGGTCCGCCGCGCGAGCTTCAGCCGATGTGGCGTAGGGCTATCCAGACCGCTGCGGCACAGAGGGCGATCGTTGGTCGCACCAGATACCGTCAGGAGACCATCCGCATGTTCGGGCTGCCCGAATCGGGTCTGGCCGAGACTTTGCGTGGCGCCGCAGACACCGTCCCCGGTTTCGACCGGCTGGAGATCACCACCTGCCTGCGCCGGGGGGAGATCGAGATGGTGACCCGCTACGAGCCGGACGCCGAAGACGACTACGCGACGCTGACCCGGCTGCTCCGCGACAAGCACGGCGACCAGATCTATTCCGAGGACGGCTCCACCGTGGACGACCAGGTAGCCCGGCTACTCGCCGGTCACCGGATCGCGACGGCAGAATCCTGTACTGCAGGGCTGCTCGCGGCACGGCTGACCGACCGGCCGGGCTCGTCCGACTACGTGATGGGCGGCGTGGTGAGCTACTCCAACGAGGCGAAAGAGAGCCTGTTGGGCGTCGATCCAGCGCTGATCGAAGAACACGGGGCGGTGTCTGAACCGGTCTCCGAGGCGATGGCGCACGGGGCGCTGGGGCGCTTCGGCGCCGACACCGCCGTCGCGATCACCGGGATCGCCGGCCCGGGCGGGGGCACCGGGCAAAAGCCGGTCGGGACGGTGTGCTTCACCGTGATGCTCTCCGGCGGCCGGACAGACACCCGGACGCTGCGGCTGCCCGGAAACCGATCCGACATCCGCGACCGCGCGACGACGGTGGCCATGCACCTGCTGCGGCGCATGCTGGGTGACTGCGCAGCTCGGCCGGTCACGCTTCCGCCGGGCTGAAGGCGCTTTCGCCGGTCCCGAACCGGATTCCGGTGGCGTCCTTACCGATCAGCGTCAGCACCATGACCGCGATGAACACCGGCAGGATTGTCGCCGCCAACGCGAAAGGATAGCCGTGCGACTCGGCCAGGCGTTCCTGGATGGGCAAGTTGAAAGCCGCCAGCAGGTTACCCAGCTGATACGTCACGCCGGGGTAGAGGCCGCGGATGGCATCCGGCGACAGCTCGGTCAGGTGCGCCGGGATCACCCCCCAGGCGCCCTGGACGCAGACCTGCATGAGGAACGCGCCGAGGCACAGCATGGCCGCTGTATGCGAGTAGGCGAACAGCGGCACGATCGGCAGGCCGAGCAGCGCGCAGAACACCACGGTGTAGCGGCGGCTGAACCGCTGCGAGAGCGTGCCGAAGACCAGCCCCCCGATGATGGCGCCGACGTTGTAGATCACCACGATCCACTTGACGGTGACACTGGACAGCCCGGCGCCGTGGTTGGCAGTCGCACCGAGGAAGGTGGGGTAGACGTCCTGGGTGCCGTGACTCATGTAGTTGAAGGCGGTCATCAGCAGCACCAGATAAAGGAACCGGCGGATGATCGCCTTCTCGCGCAGCACGTCGCGGATCTTGGTGCTGGTGAGCCGCAACTGGTCCTGGGCGGCTTCCCAGACCTCGGATTCCTCCACCCGGTAGCGCACGATCAGGCTGACCAGGGCGGGGACGATGCTCAGGGCGAACATCCAGCGCCACGACAGACCCAGCAGGTTCATCACCACCAGCGAGGCCAGGCCGGCCAGCAGGTAACCGAATGCGTAGCCCTCCTGCAGCAGCCCGGAGAAGAAGCCCCGCCGTTCGGTGGGCACCTTCTCCATGGCAAGTGCAGCGCCCAGGCCCCATTCGCCGCCCATCCCGATGCCATAGAGCAGCCGCAGGATCACCAGGACGGTGAAGTTGGGCGCGAACGCGCACAGGAACCCGGCCACCGAGTAGAACACCACGTCCACCATCAGCGGCAGTCGGCGTCCTACGCGGTCTGCCCAGAGCCCGAACAGCAGCGCGCCCACGGGACGCATGACCAGGGTGGCCGTCGTGACCAACGCGACCTCGGCTTTGCTGCGGTGGAACGTTGTCGCGATGTCGGTGTAGACGAACACGACGATGAAGTAGTCAAAGGCGTCCATGGTCCATCCCAGCAACGCCGCGATGAACGAGTTCCGCTGATCGCGGGTGATCCGTTGTGTTGTCACGTGAGCATCGTGCAGTACCCGGCGCGGCGGGGCGAGAGTATGTTGCCGCAGTACGTCAAACCCAGCGCCGACAGGGGCGGTTTGACGTTCGCTGGCCGCACCTTCGGGCGCGGCGCGCAGCGCTTGTGGAATCTGACCTGAACGCGCTCACACCGCTGCCCTCGGTGGCAAGATCTTGCGGCATGGGTCCTTTTTTGCTGCGCGCCGCCCTGACCGGATTCGCGCTGTGGGTGGTCACCCTGTTCGTACACGGAATGAGCTTCATCGGCGGTGACACCTGGCTGGAGCGGGTGGGCATCGTCTTCGTCGTCGCTGTGGTCTTCGGTCTGGTCAACGCTTTCGTCAAACCCGTCGTCCAGATCTTGTCGATCCCGCTGTACATCGTGACCCTCGGGCTTTTCCATGTGGTCGTCAACGCGCTGATGCTGTGGATCACCGCATGGATCACCAGGCACACCACGCACTGGGGGCTGCAGATCGACCACTTCTGGTGGACCGCGATCTGGGCGGCGATCCTGCTGTCGCTCGTGGGTTGGGCGCTCTCGCTGGCAGTTCGCGACGTCAGCCGACGCACCCGCGCCTGAGCTCAAGCAGCGCCGACAAGGGCCACCACGTCGCGCGCACAACCCCAGGACAGGGTCACGCCGTTGCTGCTGTGCCCGTAGTTGTGGATGCACCGCGCGGTCCCCAGCGGTTCGGCCTCCACTCGCACCGACGGACGGTCCGGACGTAGCCCGGTGATCGTCTCGATCACGTCGGCGTCGTACAGTCGCGGCTCGACGTGGCGGCACCGCCGCAGGATTCGCTCGCTCACTGCGGGGTCCGCGGTGGTGTCCCAGCGGTCGGGGATGCTGATGCCACCGCAGACCACGCGCTGCGGGTGGGGAAAAAAGCAGGTCCATTCCGGCCCGCGGTCGATCTCCAGGAACAGTTGCCGAAGGCCGGGATTGCTGAGGATGACGTGCTGGCCGAACAGCGGCCGCACCGTGTCGTCGCCCGCCAGTGCCCCGGCGCCCAGGCCCGCGCAGTTGACCACGATCGGTGCGATGTCGGCGACCTCAGCCAGCGAGCCGACCGAGTGGGCCTCGATCTCGCAGCCCGCCGCAGCCAATCGCCGGAACAGATAGTCGAGGTAGTGCGGCATGTCGATCATCGGCATGGTCGCGCGGAACGCGGTGTCGAAACCGTCGGGAATCTCGGCGGGCTCGGCCGCGCGCAAATCGGGGATCAATCCGGCTGCCGACGACATCGCGTCGTGCACGTCGCCGGCGGCCAACGCCGGCGCCATCTGCACCCCGGTGCCGGGCTCGCCGGCCAGTTCGCGAAACACCCGCAGCGAGTGTTCGCACCACTCCAGCGTCTTGGTCGCACGTTGGGCCGGCCGCGGGGGAGCCCACACCGCACCCGCCACCGCCGACGTCGTCTGCTGCGGCATCGCGGCCGACCACACCCGCACCGGCCAGCCGGCTTCGGCCAGACAGACGGCAGACGTCAGCCCGCTGACACCGGATCCGACCACGACGACCTGTGGGGCACTGGTCACGTCAACGGTGCCTGACTAGTGGGGAGCGTTGCCGCCGAGCAGCCCGTTGAGAATGCCCAACTGGGCTCCCGCGATCTGGGGCGGCACCTCCGCGGGCGGGCTGGCGTCCGGGGTCAGTTGCCAGGGCTGGCAGCCGCTGGTCTTGAACGACTTGTCCGTCGCGTCGATACGGACCACCTGCGGCTTTTTCGTCAGGGCATTGTCGAGGAGGTTGCCGTCGGGGTTGCCCGTCCGTTTCCAGTAGCACGTCCCGTCCCCGACCGGCCCGCCGGAGCTGTAGATGCCCGGCACGATGTCGGAGCCCACCGCGTAGGTGCCGTCCTTGTCGATGCTCGTCTTTGGTGCGGGCGGGGGCGTCGGCTCCGGGTCGGCACCGGCAGCGCCGGCACTGGCGACCCAGCCCGCAAGCAGCAGCGCTGAAGCGCCGAACAGTGCCGCGACCCGTGCGTTCGACTTCGACCCCATAGCAGTGCAGCTTACCGGCGCGAGCGACCGGGTGGCATCCCTCGGCTCAGTTGCGGGCCGCCCGCACGCCCAGCACCGGCGGAGTGGGTCTAGCGCAGGTCGAAGCGGTCCAAATTCATCACCTTGTCCCACGCGGCGACGAAATCCCGCACGAACTTGTGCTGTCCGTCCGACGCGCCATAGACCTCGGCCAGGGCGCGCAGCTCAGAGTTGGAGCCGAAGACCAGATCTGCCGCGGTCGCCGTCCACGTGAGCTCACCGCTCGCACGGTCGCGTCCCTCGTAGACGTTCTCGGCCGACTCCGACACCTTCCACTCGTATCTCATGTCGAGCAGATTGACGAAGAAGTCGTTGGTCAGCGTCCCCGGCCGGTCGGTGAACACGCCATGCTTGGACCCTCCGACGTTGGCGCCCAGGGCTCGCATGCCCCCGACGAGCACCGTCATCTCCGGCGGCGTCAGCGTCAACATGAAGGCCCGGTCCACCAACAGGTTTTCCGCCGAGAGCTTCTCGCCGGCCCGGTGGTAGTTACGGAACCCGTCGGCCCGCGGCTCGAGCACCGAGAACGACTCGGCGTCGGTCTGCTCCGCGGAGGCGTCGGTGCGGCCCGGCGCAAACGGCACCGTGACGTCGTGGCCGGCGTTCTTGGCCGCCTGCTCGACCGCCGCGCATCCGCCCAGAACGATCAGGTCGGCCAGCGAGACCTTCTTCCCGCTCGACTGAGACGTGTTGAAATCCTGCTGGACGCGCTCGAGGGCCTGCAGCACCCCGGCCAGCCGGGCGGGCTCGTTGACCTCCCAATCCTTTTGCGGCGCAAGGCGGATACGTGCCCCGTTGGCGCCACCGCGTTTGTCCGTGCCGCGGAAGCTGGCCGCCGAGGACCACGCGGTGAAAACCAGCTCCCGGATCGAAGGCCCCGAATCGAGGACCTTGGCCTTGAGCGCGGCGATGTCGTCGGTGTCGATCAGCGGGTGGTCGACGTCGGGGACCGGGTCCTGCCACAGCTGCGGCTCGGGGATCCACGGCCCCAGGTAGCGCGAGACCGGTCCCATGTCGCGGTGCAGCAGCTTGTACCACGCCTTGCCGAATTCCTCTTCCAGCTCTTCGGGATGGTCCAGCCAGCGCCGGGTGATCTTCTCGTAGACAGGGTCCACCCGCATCGACAGATCCGTGGTGAGCATCGTCGGGTTGCGTTTCAATGACGGGTCTTCGGGATCGGGGATGGTGCCCGCGCCGGCACCTTCCTTGGGCGTCCATTGCCAGCAGTCCGCCGGGCTCTTGGTCAGCTCCCATTCGTAGCCGTACAGGAGTTCCACGAAGGTGTTGTCCCACTTGGTCGGGGTGGGCGTCCACACGACTTCCAGGCCGCTGCCCATCGTGTCGCGGCCCATGCCCGAGCCGAACGAACTCTTCCACCCGATCCCCTGCTGCTCGATCGGACAACCCTCGGGTTCCGGTCCGACCAGGTCGGAGCGCCCGGCCCCGTGACACTTGCCGACGGTGTGACCACCGACGATCAATGCCGCGGTCTCCACGTCGTTCATCGCCATGCGCGCGAACGTCTCACGGATGTCCTTGGCCGCCGCCAGCGGATCCGGTTGTCCGTTGGGGCCCTCCGGGTTCACGTAGATGAGGCCCATCTGGGTGGCGCCGAACGGGTTGGCCAGTTCGCGGTCGCCGCTGTAGCGCTCGTCTCCGAGCCAGGTCTCCTCCGATCCCCAGTAGACCTCGTCGGGCTCCCAGATGTCCTCGCGCCCGAACCCGAAGCCGAATGTTGTGAATCCCACGGCCTCATAGGCGCAGTTACCGGCGAAGATGATCAGGTCGGCCCAGGAGATTTTGCGTCCGTACTTCTGCTTGACCGGCCACAGCAACCGGCGCGCCCGGTCGAGAAGCACGTTGTCGGGCCAGCTGTTCAGCGGGGCGTAGCGCTGGGCGCCCTTGCCGCCGCCGCCGCGCCCATCGGCGATGCGATACGTGCCCGCGGCATGCCAGCTCATCCTGATGAAGAGCGGCCCGTAGTGGCCGTAGTCGGCCGGCCACCAGTCCTGAGAGTCTGTCATGACGGCGATGAGGTCTTTCTTGAGGGCCTCGACGTCGAGCGTCCTGAATGCCTCGGCGTAGTCGAAGTCCTCGCCCATGGGGTTGGACTGCGGCGAATTCCGGCGCAAGACACCCAGATCCGGCTGGTTCGGCCACCAGTCCTGGTTCCGCTGCGGTCGACGTGTATGCGGAGTCGGGGAGGGAATGGCTGGGTTTTCGCTGTCGGACACGTCGGCCCTTCCTGGGGTGAGGTGAATTGGTCGCCACGATCACGGATGCGATCGCGAAGCCTCCGGCGGTGAGCAATCCTGGCCTTGGCCCGAGTGGACGACCTCGGCCTCGCCCAGCCGAAAGCCGTCCAGAACTCCCGTGCCGTCGGCCGGGGTCGGGCAGGGGTGCCGGGCGTCATCGACGGTCTGGCCGGACAACTCGGGCAACTCGGTGCGCACCGCTGCGTAGAGCGTGCCGGTGCCGGCGTGCGGGTTCGCATTCACCGCCGCCAGAACCGCGACCCGCGATCGGGTCGCCCGCAGGTCGGCCAGACGCAAGCGATGCGTGCGGTCCGACGTCGACGACACGCAGACAGAATGCGCTCGCTTGCCGGAATCGGTCAAGACTTTAGGTCGGTCCGATTCGCGGCGCGTAGCGTCAACTTTCTCCCCAGTTGTCCCAGAAGGTGAAGCTCTTCGCAGAAGTCCTTGCCGCAGAGCGGAATTCGGTGCCGACCGTGTAGGCCACGGGGAACAGCGCAGCCTGCGTGACCGCGGCCGGGATGCCCAGTAGTTCGGCGATTCGTCGTTCCTGCGCCAGATGCATCGTCGTCCACACAGATCCCAGTCCGCGTGACCGTAGCGCGAGCAGGAAGCTCCAGCCGGCCGGCATGATCGACGCCCACGCCGAGGCGGCCGTCAGCAGGTCGCTGCCGTCGAAGCGCCGCTGCAGGCACGGGATGACGTGCACGGGAATCTGCGCCAGAATCTCGGTCAGGCCCAGCGCACTGCGGTAGGCCCGCCGCGTCTGCGGGTCGGGCGCGGTCGCGACGGCCTGCGCGAGGTACTCGGAGCTGATGCCGCGGTATGTCTCGGCGATCGCGGCGCGCTTGTCGGCATCGGTGATCACCAGCCAATGCCAGTCCTGCGCGTTGCTTGCCGCGGGCGCCTGCATCGCCAGGCGCACGCATTCGAGGATCACGTCCCGAGCGACGGGACGACTGAGGTCGAGGCGTTTGCGCACCGCGCGCGTGGTGGTCAGCACTTTGTCGACCGAAGCGATGTCCATGGCATCCTTCCCGCCGGGCGGTCGGCGAAGTCCTGCCCGGCGCAGACCGCTACCAGGGCGAGCAAACCAGATGGCCGGCCCGGCTGTCTAGGTTTCACTGCGGGCTAGGTGCCGCCAAGTTCAGGATCCGTGCCGCATCGTGGGCCATTTCACCCACGATGGCAGCAGCCGGGCGCACGGCGTCGATACGGCCTATCGTCTCGCCGACCAGCACGGTGACGACGTCGAAATCCTCCGTCTCGAGCGCCTTCTGGAAGGTGCTCACCATCTCCGGTAGTCGCTCCAGCAGTTGCGCTTCGTTTCCGTGCCACGCCTCGACAAAAGCGTTGGAGACCAACCGCAAATCATATCCAGCTGGCCAATCTTTCTGGCGCACAATGTCGTAAACCCGGGTACGGATGGTTTCGTCGCCGCTTGCGGCCATGCCACGGCGGTGGGCTCGGGGCGACACCAATGCCTCGTTGGCCGCCCAGAACCGGGTGCCGACGAGGGCGCCGTCGGCACCGAGCGCTAGCGCCGCCGCCAACCCGCGGCCGTCGGCGACACCTCCGGCAGCCACTACCGGCGTCGCGGGGGAGCGCTCAGCTGCCAGGTCCACGACGTCGGGCACCAGCGTGAACGTCGATCGCACGTTTTTTCCGTGCCCGCCCGCCTCGCCGCCCTGGGCCACCAGGACGTCCGCGCCGATGTCCAGGGCCCGGCGGGCCTGCTCGAGGTCCTGGACCTGCGCGGTGAGCGATACGCCGGCAGCGCGGATGCGGGCGGCGAACGGCATCGGGTCTCCGAAGGACAGCATGATGGTCGCCGGTTGTGTCTCCAGCGCCATGTCGAGCACCTCGGGATCGTCGGCCAGGCTCCAGGTGATGAACCCGTATCCCACGCGCGCAGCGCCGGTCTGGCAGATCTCGGTTCGCAGCCAGTCGGACTCGCCGTACCCCCCGCCCACCATGCCCAGCCCGCCCGCCCCGGTCACCGCGGCGGCAAGCCGTCCCCCGGAGACCCGGGCCATCGGCGCCAGCAGAATGGGATGTTCGATGTCGAACAACCGGGTGAGCCGTGTGCGCAGCGGCATGAAGATCTCCTCTCTCGGGACGACTCGTACAACCGCCGAAAGGCCCCCGGCAATCCGTCGCCGTCGTCAGGTCGGCAGGGCGAGCCCTCAGGCTCCGAACCTGCCGGTGAGCTGGGCCTGCGCGACGGCGGCGCCCGCTATCGCCTGAGCCGCCCGCAGCCCGCCCACATCGCCGGTCAGATCATGGCCGGCGGGCAGCTGGTACAACGTGAACCGGTAGTGATGCACCCCGCTGCCCGGCGGCGGGCACGGCCCCGTGTACCCGGTGCGGCCGCCCGAATTCGGCAGGCTGGACGCACCGTCGGGGGTCTGGCCTGCAGCCGTGGCACCCGTTCCGGGCGGGATGCCGACCACGATCCAGTGGATGTAGGTGCCGCCGACGGCGTCGGGGTCGTCGACCACCAGGGCCGCCCCCAGCGGCGCCGACCATGTCAACGGGGGCGCGGTGTCGGCGCCTTTGCAGGTGTACCGGACGGGGATCAGCGCGCCGTCGGCGAAGGCGGGACTGCTGATCGCCACCGGGCCGGCTTCGGGGGCCTGCGGCACGGTCCGGGCGACCGTCGTCAACTCAGGGGTCGCCGGGGCCGTCATCCTGCTGCCGCCGTGGCCGCCGCAGCCGGCCTGCGCCAGCACGAGGACCAACCCGGCGCCGGCGAGCGCGATGCGCCGTGCGGTGGCGACCAGTGGGGGCGTCATAGGGAGAGTGTCGCCGACCGCGGTCGCCGAATAAAGGCCTTTCCCGGCCTGAAAACGGCTCCGCGCCGACCTTCTTCACCTGCCCACACGTGCGGCACCGACAACACACCTGCGCGGTTCGGTGTCTGTAGCCGTCACCGCTGCAACTATTGGGCATGCAACCATTGGGCACACCCGGACCGCACCGCCGCGGTGACGCGCTGCGCCAGGGCGCAGCCTCGTTCGGGTCGACCGCGCGATCGCGGTTTTGCGACCGCCGGACCAGCCCAGGACCCGGCAAGCCGGGCAGACCCCCGGAAAAGCTCTGTGCACCAGGACTTATCAACACATCACCCGTCGACACCGGCGGCCGGGGACCTGTTTCCGGCCTCGGGAGGACACCACGCGGGCGGCCGGCGCCGGGCAGGCAGCGGGGTATTTCGACCCCTGATTGAACGGCGGTTGCCAGGGATAGACTCTGGTGCAACGGAACCCCAAGAGGAGCGTAACCCCATGGCCATCATCGACACGGACACCGAGGTCCGGGCACCGTTCGGCGACGACGTCGCCGCCACCCAGCGATACATCGACGGCCCGCGTTTCACCGGCATCACGCGCCTCTACACGGCCCGTCAGGTTGCCGAGCAACGCGGCACCATCCCCGTCGACTACCCCGTGGCACGGGAGGCGGCGGCGGCCTTCTACGAGCGGCTGCGGGAGCTGTTCGCGGCGAAGAAGAGCATCACGACCTTCGGCCCCTACTCACCCGGCCAGGCCGTGGCCATGAAACGGATGGGTATCGAAGGCATCTACCTCGGCGGCTGGGCGACCTCCGCCAAGGGCTCCACCACCGAGGACCCCGGACCCGACCTCGCCAGCTACCCGCTGAGCCAGGTTCCCGACGACGCCGCGGTACTGGTGCGCGCCCTGCTCACCGCTGACCGCAACCAGCAGTATCAGCGGCTGCACATGAGTGAGGGCCAGCGCGCCGCGGCCCCTGCATACGACTATCGGCCGTTCATCATCGCCGACGCCGACACCGGCCACGGCGGTGACCCGCACGTGCGCAACCTGATCCGGCGTTTCGTCGAGATCGGTGTGCCGGGCTACCACATCGAGGACCAGCGGCCCGGCACCAAGAAGTGCGGGCATCAGGGCGGCAAGGTCCTGGTGCCGTCGGACGAGCAGATCAAGCGCCTCAACGCCGCCCGGTTCCAGCTCGACATCATGCGGGTGCCCGGAATCATCGTGGCGCGTACCGACGCCGAGGCGGCCACCTTGATCGACAGCCGCGCCGACGAGCGTGACCAGCCGTTCCTCCTGGGCGCCACCAACCTGAACATTCCCTCCTACAAGGCCTGCTTCCTGGCGCTGGTCCGGCGTTTCTACGAGCTGGGCGTCAAGGACCTCAACGGGCACCTCCTGTACGCGCTTTCGGACTCTGAGTACGCCGGCGCCTCGGCCTGGCTGGAGCGCCAGGGTATCCAGGGCCTGGTGTCCGACGCCGTCAACGCCTGGCGGGAGAACAGCGAAACCTCGATCGAGGATCTCTTCGACCAGGTGGAGTCCCGATTCGTGGCCGCCTGGGAGGACGACGCCGGACTGATGACCTACGGTGAGGCCGTCTCGGAGGTTCTCCAGTTCGGCGAGAGCGAGGGCGAGCCGGTCGACATGAGCCCCGAAGCGTGGCGCCGTTTCGCCCAGCGTGCGTCGCTGTACACCGCCCGCGAGAAGGCCAGAGAATTGGGCGCCGACCCCGGTTGGGACTGCGAGTTGGCCAAGACGCCCGAGGGCTACTACCAGATCCGGGGCGGCATTCCGTACGCGATCGCCAAGTCTCTTGCTGCGGCACCGTTCGCAGACATCCTCTGGATGGAGACGAAGACGGCGGACCTGGCCGACGCCCGCGAGTTCGCCGAGGCCATTCACGCCCGGTTCCCGGAGAAGATGCTCGCCTACAACCTGTCTCCGTCGTTCAACTGGGACACCACCGGCATGACCGACGAGGAGATGCGGCGCTTCCCCGAGGAACTCGGCGAGATGGGCTTCGTCTTCAACTTCATCACCTATGGGGGACACCAGATCGACGGCGTCGCCGCCGAGGAATTCGCGACCGCGCTGCGGCAGGACGGGATGCTGGCACTGGCTCGTCTGCAACGCAAGATGCGGTTGGTGGAGTCGCCGTATCGCACGCCGCAGACGTTGGTCGGCGGGCCGCGCAGCGACGCGGCGCTGGCCGCCTCCTCCGGGCGCACCGCGACCACCAAGGCGATGGGCAAAGGCTCCACCCAGCATCAGCACCTGGTGCAGACCGAGGTGCCCAAGAAGCTGCTGGAGGAGTGGCTGGCGTTGTGGAGTGAGCACTACCATCTCGGCGAGAAGCTGCGGGCGCAACTGCGGCCGCGCCGTGCCGGCTCGGACGTACTGGTGCTCGGCATCTACGGCAATCAGGACGAGCTGCTGGCCGATGTCGTCTTCGATCCCATCAAGGACCGCCACGGCCGCAGCATCCTCACGGTGCGCGACCAGAACACCTTCGCCGAGAAGCTGCGCAAAAAGCGGCTGATGACCTTGATCCACCTGTGGCTGGTGCACCGCTTCAAGGCTGACGCGGTGTACTACGTGACGCCCACCGAGGACAACCAGTACCAGACCTCGAAGATGAAGTCGCACGGCATCTTCAGCGAGGTCAACCAGGAGGTGGGCGAGATCATCGTCGCCGAGGTGAACAAGCCCCGCATCGAGGAGCTGCTGAAGCCCGACCGCGTCGCGCTGCGCAAGCTGATCACCAAGGAGGGGTAGCGGGCTTTCCCTCATCGCGGCGACACAGGTCGGTGCGGCGGTCGTCATGGACGTCGCTCCGGTCCGTGCGGAATCGACACCAGTTGGGTGCCGCCGGCCGGCCCGCTGAACCGGAGCGCCCTGCCCGTCCGGGGACGGGGCGCATCAGGGGGCGAGGATGGCGATCGCGTCGGAGATACTGGTGACGATCACGTCCAGTTCGATGCCGCCCCAGAGCGTGGCGCCCGCCACATCGGCTGCGATCGGCAAACCGACTGCGTCGACGAGGTTACCGGCCAGCAAGTTGTCCGCGAAGACCTCGATGTCATAGGTCGGGGTGGTGACGAACACCGCGTCGGCGATGTTCGCGGTCACCGACAGGTCGCTACTGAGCAACCCTTCCAGAGCTGAGAACGTGTTGGAGGTGCCGACCAGATGATCGATCAACGTGTCGGCATCGACGGTGAGCGCCGACAACGCCGACGACGGGTCGGCCGACGTTCCCGTCGGTCCTGACGAGAGACCCTGCAGCGAACCGAAAGACGGCAGCACCACCGGGTGCGGTCCGGTGCCGGTGAAATCGCCGACGAAGTTTTCGATCCCTTCGTGGGTTCCCGAGGCCAGGGCCCCGGGGACCTGCTCCAGGACGCTACGGGGCGGGAGGAGCCCGTAGGGGGTCTCCACGTTGGCCGGTCCTTGACTCCAGCCCTCGGTGACGCTGCCGTACCCCAGGTCGACGAGCACCTTCATGTCGGGCTGCAGCAGGTCGGCGACGGGGTTGCCGATGAGCGGGATGCTGCGCACGGGGTCCAACAGCGGCAGGTTTTGGGTGGGGATCATGTAGAAGGTGTCCGTGGTGGGGCCCGACGTCGGTAGCACGATGGCGTTGCTGACGTCCGTGGACGGGAGGGCCGGGTATTCGCCGTGCACGGTGAGCATTCCCATGAGCGCGTTGGCGTCGGACAGGAAGAAAATCGGGTACTGCGGAAAGTCGGCGAAACCGTCGTATTCGAGCGTGTAGATGTCGGTCGTGAAGTAGTCGGTCGGGGCCCCGCCGAAGAACGTGATGTCCAGACTCGGAAACACCTGGCCGGGGAAGCGCGCGAAGATGCCGCCGTTGGGCGCCATCAAGTCGCCGACCAACACGAAGTTCACGTCGGAACTCGGCACGCCCGCGGCTTGCAGCGACTCCATCTCCAGCGAGGAGATGAGGGTGCTCTGTGAGTAGCCGAAAACGGTGGAAACGTCTCCGGCGGCGATATTGGCGTCGATATTGTTGTTCAGGATCGTGACTCCCTCGGCCACCGACGCGTCGAGCGGGTTTGCCGGCCACACCAACTCGGGGGTGTACAGGCCGCCCGCCGGACGCCGGGGTAGGTCGCGTCCGGAAAATGCGACGCGATGTAGAGCGCGTTCACTGCATCGACGTACGCGGTGCCCGGGATCGGGTCCCCGCTGCCGCCCATCACGAACCCGATGTCTTCGGCATCCGCCGAAGCGGCAGCCAGATTCATCGTCGAGGGCAGGGCCAGAAGACCGGCACTCGCCAAGACTCCGAGACCCAGCTGGCGCAGACGTTGGCCTGTCATTTCGACCTCCCGGACATGGTGCGTTTCGACATTGCTCTGGCCCGAGCCATCGCTTTGAACCTTTCGATGACCCGATCGGACGCCAACGGGTGATACCCCGGGATCATGTTGCAGAATGCCAATCCGGTCACCAGCGAGAAGACCAGGTGCAACCCGTTCCCGGTGTCGCGGTCACCGGCGTGATCCCCCAGGAAGAAGGCGGCGTACATCTCCTGGCTCGTCCGGAGGAATTCACGGTCCACCGCGACGAGCGGCCCGGCCAGATCGGCGTCCGTGCGGGCCGCGACCCACAATTCGACGAATGCCGTGAACGTGGGACCGGTCCACATCGACCAGAGCAGGTCGAGCGTGGCGTCCAGCTTGTCTTCGGCGGCATCCACCTCGGCCATGGCCCGGCGATACTCCTCACTGCGACGCTCGAATGCGTGTCCGATCGCGGCCACCAGCAAGTCGTTCTTGGTGGGGAAGTGGTGCAGCAACGCGCCCAGCGAAACTTTGGCTCGATGGGCTACTGCGGTCAGAGTGGTTGCCTTGTAGCCGGATTCGACCAGCAAATCCAAGGTGGCATCGAGCAGGGCGGCCTTGGTCTCGCTGCTCCGCTGGGCCTGGGTCCGGCGGGGACGTGGTTGATTCAGGCGGGCGGCCATGTGTGCCTCACCGGCGCCCTGCGATCGGGTTGGCACCGTGCCGGCGCCGAATGCTGCAGCAGCGACGGTCGGGGAGCGCGGTGATAAGCACGCCGGTGGAGACGGGCATCGGCGAGAAAACCTTCGCACCAACCGGGTACGAAATGCGGCCACGATGCGGCACGGTCCTCAACGTAAGCCACTGACAAGAAACCGTCAATGTTTATTGTTTGTCGGTGGTGAGTGTTCACCGACCCGCGCAGTCCGCGTCGAACCCGGCAGGCGTCGCCGCACACTGTCGGGCTCCGAGGCTATGGTTTTCAGCAAGGCGGACGCAAAGGGGCCCTCATGTCCAAGCTCAGATTCGGCTATTTCATCGCACCGTTTCACCGGGCAGGCACCAACCCCACCCTGGCGTTACAGCGCGATCTGGAGTTCATCGACCATGTGGATCGCCTTGGTTTCGACGAGGTGTGGCTCGGCGAGCACCACTCGGCCGGCAGCGAGATCATCAGTTCGCCGGAGATCTTCATCGCCGCGGCGGCGCAACGGACGCAGCGGATTCGCTTCGGGACGGGCGTCATCTCGCTCTCGTATCACAACCCGCTGTGGGTCGCCGACCGGCTGATGCTGCTCGATCACCTCACTCGCGGTCGCGTGATCGGAGGGGTGGGCCCCGGTTCCCTGCCCACCGATTCCGCGATGATCGGCCTCACCCCCACCGACACGCGCGAACTGCTCGAGGCCAATCTCGACATCGTCGTGCGCCTGCTGGCGGGCGAGACCGTGTCGGCGAAAACGGCGACGCACCAACTGTTCGACGCGCGGTTGCAGCTCGCCCCCTACTCCGACGGGGGGATCCCGTTGTCGGTCGCGGCGGTCGCCTCGCCGACGGGCGCGAGGCTGGCCGGCAAGCACGGCATCGGCCTGCTGTCGATCGGGGCGACGCTGATCGTCGAGGGCTTCGACGCGCTCGCCTATCACTGGGGCATCGTCGAGGAGCGCGCGGCGGCGTTCGGCACGCAGGTCGACCGCAACAACTGGAGCCTGGTCGGGCTGTTCCATCTCGCCGAGACCGAGAAGCAGGCCCGCGAAGAGGTGAAGTTCGGCATCGAACCGTGGTTCCGGTACTTCCAGAAGGTGGCCGCCTTCCCGCAGATGACCATGCCGGGAGAGCAGCTCGACGAGATGATCGACATCATCAACGACAACGGGTCGGGCGTGATCGGCACCCCGGAGCGGGCGCGGGTCCAGGTGCAGCGGCTCTGGGACCAATCCGGCGGGTTCGGCTGCATGCTGCAGATGGGCCACGACTGGGCCAACCCGGCGGCCACCAAGCGGTCCGCCGAACTGTTCGCCGCCGAGGTGATGCCGCACTTCCAGGGGCAGGCCGAGCCGACCCTGGCTGCCGCCACGCGCGCCGGTCAGGTGCGTGACGATCTTGCGCAGACCCAACTGCAGGCCGTCGAGCACATGACCAAGAAGTATCAGGACGAGATCACGTCGCCGTAGCGGCGCCGATGCCGAACCCTATCGTGCACCGCGTCGGCCTCCGGCGATCACGCCGCGCAGCCGGCCGGCGCGGGGTCGCCGTTGCCTACACTGCGCTTATGAATTCGGGTTTCCCGCAGAGCGACAGGAGTGTCCCCGGACTCCTCGACATCGAGGACTGCCTGGACGCCGACGGCGAGATCGTGCTGCCTCCGGGCGTCACGCTGATCTCCCTGATCGAGCGCAACGTGGCGAATGTCGGCGACACCGTGGCCTACCGCTACCTGGACTACAGCCATGGCGCCGACGGACGCGCTGACGAGGTGACCTGGACGCAGTTCGGTGTCCGGCTCCAGGCAATCGGTGCCCGGGTGCAGCGCGTCGCGAGCCGCGGAGAGAGGATCGCGGTCCTGGCACCGCAGGGCATCGACTACGTCGCGGGCTTCTACGCGGCGATCAAGGCCGGCACCGTCGCCGTGCCGCTGTTCGCGCCCGAACTCCCGGGCCACGCCGAGCGCCTCGACACGGCGCTGCGCGACTCGCAGCCGTCGGTGGTCCTCACCACGACCGAGGCCGCGGGCGCAGTCGAGAAATTCCTGACCGGCCTGCCGCGCCCGCAACGCCCGCAGGTCCTGTTCATCGACCAGATCCCCGACTCGGAGGGGGAGTCGTTCGTCCCGACCGAGCTCGGCATGGACGACGTCTCGCACCTGCAGTACACCTCCGGTGCGACGCGCCCGCCGGTCGGCGTGGAGATCACCCACCGGGCGGTCGGCACCAACCTGACCCAGATGATCCTGTCCATCGACCTGCTGGACCGAAACACCCACGGCGTCAGCTGGTTACCGCTCTACCACGACATGGGCCTGTCGATGATCGGCTTCCCCGCGGTGTACGGCGGGCACTCCACGCTGATGTCGCCGACCGCGTTCGTCCGCCGGCCACAGCGCTGGATCCAGGCCCTGTCCGCCGGGTCACGCGAGGGCCGTGTGGTCACCGCCGCGCCCAACTTCGCCTATGAGTGGACCGCCCAGCGCGGCCTGCCCGCGCCGGGCGACGACATCGACCTTTCCAACGTGGTGATGATCATCGGTTCCGAACCGGTCAGCATCGACGCGATCCGCACCTTCAACAAGGCGTTCGCGCCCTACGGATTACCGCGGACGGCGTTCAAACCCTCGTACGGGATCGCGGAAGCGACCCTGATGATCGCGACCATTGCACCCAGCGCCGAGGCCACGGCGGTGTACCTCGACCGCGAACAGCTGGGCGCCGGGCACGCGGTACGGGTCGCGCCGGACGCTCCCGACGCGGTGGTCCAGGTGTCCTGCGGTCAGGTGGCCCGCAGCCTGTGGGCGGTGATCGTCGACCCCGGCACCGGGGACGAGCTGCCCGACGGCGAGGTCGGCGAGATCTGGTTGCAGGGCAACAACGTCGGCCGCGGCTACTGGGACCGCCCCGAGGACACCCGGCGCGCGTTCGGCGCGCGGCTGCGCGCGCGTCTGCCCGACTACAGTCACGCCGAGCGATCGGACACCGACCGCACCTGGCTGCGCACCGGCGACCTGGGGGTGTACCTCGACGGCGAGCTCTATGTCACCGGCCGGATCGCGGACCTGGTGACCGTCGACGGGCGCAACCACTATCCACACGACATCGAGGCCACCGTCGCAGACGCCTCGCCGATGGTGCGCCGCGGCTATGTCGCGGCCTTCGCTGTACCGGCCGACGGCGGGGGACAACGGCTGGTGATCGTCGCTGAGCGCGCTGCGGGCACCGGCCGCGCCGACCCGCAGCCGGTGATCGAGGCGATCCGGGCCGCGGTGTCGCACCGCCACCGGGTCTCGGTGTCCGACGTGCAATTCCTGCCGGCCGGCGCCATCCCGCGCACCACCAGCGGCAAACTCGCCCGCCGGGCCTGCCGCGCGCAATACCTGAGCGACGCGCTGCGCAGCCACTGACCCGTGCAGGCGGAACGCCCAAAA
>NZ_JBYCLC010000288.1:0-13227 GCF_057473685.1 Mycobacterium sp. TH-M116
CGCCCGATCACCTCGAACGCCGGGAAATTGGCGTCCCAGAGGTCGAAACCGGTGGCCAGCACCAACGTGTCGATGACGGTCTTGTGCCCGTCGGCGGTGACGATACCGTCGGGCTCGATCCGCTCGATGCGGTTGGTCTCCAGGTGCACGTGCGGCTTGGCGAAGGTGCGGTAATAGCTGTTGGACCAGGTGGGGCGTTTGCAGCCGAAGTCGTAATCGGGTGTCAGCTTGCGGCGCAACTGCTTGTCGCGGATCGCGATGAAGCGGTTGATCTTGGAGAGATCCGAGGCGGCGATGCTCAGCCGCCGCAAACCGCGGTAATGCAGCGCGCCGTCGAGTATCACGTCGAAAACGGTGTCGGTCACCTGCCGGAGGACTCGCTGCACGAAGGGTATCCGGGCGAATACCCGTTGCAGCCAGGCCGGGATCGCGAAGTCGATCTTGGGCACCACATGGATCGCGGTGCGCTGGTAGACGGTGAGCTCGGAGACCCGCTCGGCCAGTTCGGGAATCAACTGCACGGCAGTCGCCCCGGTTCCGATCATCGCGACGCGCCGTTCCCCGAAGTCGTGGCTGTGATCCCACGCCGTGGTGTGGACGATCTTCCCGGCGAAACTTTCGATACCGGGAATCTGCGGTGTGCGCGGCTGTGACAGGAAGCCGGTCGCGGTGATCAGAAAGCGTGTCGTCAGGGTTTCGCCGCCGGCCAGCGTCACCCGCCACACATGAGCGTCTTCGTCCCAGCGCGCACTTTCGACCGTCGTGTCGAACCGCATGTGGCGGCGCACGTCGTATTTGTCGGCGACGTCGTGGGCATAGTGCCTCAGCTCGTCGCCGGGAGGGAACAGGCGAGACCAGTACGGGTTGGGCTCGAACCAGTACGAGTAGGTGGTGCCCGGAACATCGACGGCAAGCCCCGGATATCGGTTGACGTACCAGGTGCCGCCGAGGTCGTCTTCGCGGTCGAGAATGGCAATGTTGTCGTATCCGAGCCGTTTGAGCTGGATCGCGGCGCCGATGCCGCCGAAACCGGCGCCAACGATGACGACGTCGAAAAGGTGGTCCATGCTGCGAGGCCGTTCTTTCGTGAAAATCAATTCGTGACGCTGCGGCCCATATCCGGGCGCGGGTATTCGCTACGCGGCAAAAGTGTATCGGCAAACCTGCCGCTCGCCGCGCAGGTGACGGGAGGCATGAGGTTGAGGTGCGTCACTGTTCGGGGTGTCGGGCGGCCGATCGGGCGGTGACGCACGTGCTGGCTATTTCGTCAGCGTGTACTGCGCGACGTTGGAGATGCCCTTGCGGAACAGGCCCGCGCAGCCGGTGAGATAGCGCATGAAGCGGTCGTAGACCTCTTCGGACTGGATGGCGATGGCGCGGTCGCGGTTGGCCTCGAGGTTGGCCGCCCACATGTCGAGGGTCCGGGTGTAATGGGGCTGCAGGTATTGGACCTGCTCGAGGGAGAACCCGCTGTGGTGTGCGTTGTCGACGATGTCGGATTCGCCGCACATCTGGCCACCGGGAAAGATCTCCTTGCCGAGGAAGTGGAAGAAACGCAGATCCGTCATCGTGATCGGGATGCCGCGATCCTTCCATTCCGACTGCGGGTAGGTGAAGAGGCTGTGCATCAGCATCCGGCTGTCGTCGGGGAGCGTCTTGTAGGCCCAGTCCCAGAACACGGGCCAGCGCTCTTTCGTGAACGCGTCGAACGCCTCGAAGCTGATGATCCGATCCACGGGTTCGTCGAACTCCTCCCAACCCTGCAGCCGGGCCTCGGCCCGCCGGGTCGTCGGGATGGCGTCGAGCCTGGCTTTGGTGCGCGCGTAGTGGTTTCGGCTGAGCGTGATCCCGATGACGTCGACGTCGTATTTCTCGAGGGCTCGGACCACGGCCCCGCCCCAGCCGCATCCGACGTCGAGCAGCGTCATCCCCGGCTCGAGCTTCAGCTTGTCCAGCCCCAGGTCCAGCTTCGCCAGCTGCGCCTCTTCCAGCGTCATGTCGTCGCGCTCGAAGTAGGCGCAGGTGTAGACCATGTTGGGGTCGAGGAACAACGCGAAGAAGTCGTCGGAGATGTCGTACGTCGCTTGCGACTCTTCGTAATGAGGTTTCAGGTCGCTCATTGTGATCAAGGATCCTTCCAACGCAGCGCTCGTGGCCCTTTCAGCGTTCCCCACGAAAATCGCTTTCAATCCGCAAAAGCCGGATCGACCGTCCTCAGTGGGTCTCGGCGAAATTGCTCGTCAGCACGTCGATCAGCTGATCCCACAATTGGTGAGGCAGGTCGTGGCCCATGCCTTCGAACAAGAATAGTCGAGCGCCACGCACGGCGCGCGCAACGGCGCGACCGCCGGAGGGGCGCATCAGTGTGTCGGCCCGGCCGTGGATCACCACGGTCGGGGCGGCGATGCGCCGGTTGTACCGCGAGAGGCTGCCGGTTCCCAGGATCGCGCTGAAGTGCCGGGCGAACCCTTGCGGGTGGTAGTTGCGGTCGTAGCCCTCGGCGGCCTCGGCGCGGACCTGCTCCTCGGCCGCGCGGTAGCGCGGGCTGCCGATGATGTTGGTGACGCGCACGGCGTTGTCGATGATCACCTCGCGCGGCGAGCCCGGCGGCGGTCCCTTGAGGAGCGCCAGCAACGCGCGCGGGGCCGGCGGCGGCAGGAACGGGCGGTTGTTGCTGGAGAACAGGATTCCCAGCGTCCTGGTCCGTTCGGGGTACCGCCCCGCGAAGACCTGGGCGATCATGCCGCCCATCGACGCGCCCACGACGTGGGCGTGCTCGATGCCGAGGTGATCGAGCACCGCGGCGGCGTCGCCGGCCATGTCCTCCAGCGTGTAGGCCGCGTTGCTGCCCAGACCGCACCAGAATCGCGCCAACCGGACCGGAAGCGGCTGCCCGGAGTCGCGATGCCCGGTCTTGCTGGACAGGCCGACGTCGCGGTTGTCGTAGCGGATGACCCGCAGCCCGTGCCCGACGAGTTTCTCGCAGAAGGCGCTCCGCCACAGCAGCAGCTGGGCGCCCAGCCCCATGATCAGCAGCACCGGCGGATGGGTGGTGTCGCCCATGTCCTCGTAGTAGAGCTTGAGGTCGCCGTCCGGAGTGGGCGAGACGGCGTACCCACTACGTATCTGCATGGACCCCTCAGGCATGGACCCCTCAGGCATGGACCCCTCAGGCATGGACCCCTCAGGCCTCGACATCGGAGGAGTGCTCGCGGCTGACCTCGACCATGAAGTTGGCGAAGTATCCCGTCAACTGCGGATCGGACATCATCTGCCATTTCGGCGCCAGCAACTTCATGTACCGCTCGACGTAGAGGAACTGCTTGCCGATCAGCACCAGCTCGCGCGGCAGCTTGACGTCGTAGGCGTCGGCCAGCGCCGAGAGCTGCCGGCCGATGTCGGCGTACGACAGGTCGCCGAGGGTCTGCATGGTCAGCGGGGTGGCGAAGCGCTCCAGGTCCTTGGCGGCCTCGGCCTCCGGCTTCATGGTGCCCACGGCGCCCATCAGTACGACGATCTTGCCGGCCGCCGCGTGGTCCTTCTTCACCAGCAGCGCGTACACCAGCTCGCGCAACAGCCAGCGGGTGCGAGGGTCGATGCGGCCCATGATCCCGAAGTCGAAGAATACGATCCGGCCTTTGCCGTCGACACAGAGGTTGCCAGCGTGCAGGTCGCCGTGGAACAGCCCGTGCCTCAGCCCACCCTCGAACAGACTGAACAGCAGTGCCTTGACCAGCTCGGTCCCGTCGAATCCGGCCTTGTCGATGGCGGCGGCGTCGTCGATGCGGATGCCTCCCACCCGCTCCATCGTCAGCACCCGGTCGGAGGTGAAGTCCCAGTACACCTCGGGGACCCGGATGCCCTGACCCAGCGGCGAGGCGTGCAGGTGTGAGACCCAGGCCTCCATCGACTGAGCCTCCAGGCGGAAGTTCAGCTCTTCGGCCAGGTTGTCGGAGAAGTCGGCGACCACGTCCTGCGCGGAGAGCCGGCGGCCCAGCTTGGCCAGCTCGACGGCCTGGGCGAAGCGTTTGAGGATCTGCAGGTCGGCCGCCACCCGGCGGCGGATGCCCGGTCGCTGGATCTTGACGACGACATCCTCACCGGTGTGCAGGGTCGCGTAGTGCACCTGCGCGATGGATGCCGACGCGAACGGCTCCTCCTCGAAGGTGGCGAACAGCTCGGCGGGCTCATGGCCGAGTTCCTCGACGAAGAGCTTGTGCACCTGCGTGCTGTCGGCGGGGGGCACCCGGTCCAGGAGGCCCCGGAACTCCCGCGACAGCGATTCGCCGAACGCGCCGGGGCTGGACGCGATGATCTGCCCGAACTTCACGTATGTCGGGCCCAGGTCGGCGAAGGTCTGCGGGAGCTGCGTGATCACCTTCTGCTGCCACGGCCCCCGGCCCGGCAGCGTGGTGAGGACACGGGCGGCGGCGCGGGTGACTTGCCAGCCGGTGGCGGCTACGCGGGCCGCTTCGGCCGGCAGCGGCACCCGGTCGAGCCTGGCGACCTCTTTGTGCTTGGTGGAGCTCATTCCAGCAGTCTGCCAAACCGGCGGTGTCACGTCCCAATCTTGACGCGGCGGCCGCTCACCGCCTCAGGGCTTCGACCACGGCGTGACCCAGCCCTGGATCTCCCAACCCTCCCGCGCGGCGATCAGCTCGTACATGGTGGCCCCGTCGATGGTTTCGCGAACGATGTCGGCGTGCCCGGCGTGCCGGGCCAGCTCGTTGATCACATGCAGGATCACCCAGCGCACCGTCCAGGCCTGCTGGTCCTTGGGGAACCACGGGATGTCCCGCGGGACGGGCACGGCGGCGTCGAGGTCCGCGGTCTCGACCAGCCGCAGCGACGTCTCGTTCTGCGCTTCGAATGCGTCCTGCAGATCGGCCAGTGTCTCGTCGGGCCGCATCACGTGCTGGTCGGCGAACTCCGCCGCGATCTCCTGGAACGGCCGGGTGTCCTTCGGCGGCGCCCCGGGCGCGGCGGCGGCGCGGGCCATCCAGCTGCGCTGCATGCCGGTGGCGTGCTTGACCAGCCCGCCGATCGACAGGGCGCTGACCGACGGTGTGGACCGGGCCTGCTCGTCGGTGAGGCCGTGGGACACGGCGAAGTAGGCGCTCTGGTGGAAAGCCATGAATTCGCGCAGGGCGCTTCGTTCGTCGGCCACCGGCGGGGCGAGTGCGGGCATGGGTCGATCCTTCCCCGTAAGGTGCGGGCATGCAGGTGGTTTCGGCCGATGCGACCGAATTGTTCGTCGGGCCCCCGGACGCGCCGCTGCAGTTGGTGCGGGTCGGTGTCTCGGGATGCAGGGAGGCGACGCCGGTCCGCATCGACGGCGACGGGCTGGCCGGGGAAGCCGTCGCCGAGGCCGGCCGGCACAGCGTCGAGGTCCCGGTCGCGGTGCGCCGGCCCGCCGTCGGCGAGCGACGGTCCGCGCGGGTGCATGCCGGCAACGGGGTCACGCCGTTCGACTTCGTCACGGCCGAGCCCGGCTGGACGATGTTCATGGTCAGCCACTTCCACTACGACCCGGTCTGGTGGAACACCCAGGGCGCCTACACCAGCGAGTGGACCGAGCACCCGCCCGGGCGGGCGCGGCAGGCCAACGGCTTCGCGCTGGTCCACGCCCACCTGGAGATGGCCCGCCGCGACCCCGACTACACGTTCGTGCTGGCCGAGGTGGACTACCTCAAGCCGTACTGGGACACGCGCCCCGAGGACCGCGCCGACCTGCGCCGGCTGTTGGCCGAGGGCCGCATCGAGGTGATGGGCGGCACCTACAACGAACCCAACACCAACCTCACCAGCCCGGAGACGACGATCCGCAACCTGGTGCACGGCATGGGCTTTCAGCGCACTGTCCTGGGCGCCGACCCGGCCACCGCGTGGCAGCTCGACGTGTTCGGCCACGACCCGCAGTTTCCCGGACTGGCCGCCGACGCCGGCCTGACGTCGAGTTCGTGGGCGCGCGGTCCGCACCACCAGTGGGGCCCGGGCCGGGGCGGGGACGAAGCCGGCGGCGTGGACCGCATGCAGTTCAGCAGCGAATTCGAGTGGATCTCCCCGTCCGGTCGCGGCCTGCTCACCCACTACATGCCCGCGCATTATTCGGCGGGCTGGTGGATGGACTCCTCGGCCACGCTCGCCGAGGCCGAGGACGCCACCTACGCGCTGTTCGCACAACTCAAGCGGGTCGCTTTGACCCGCAACGTGCTGCTGCCCGTCGGCACCGATTACACGCCGCCGAACACGTGGGTCACCGCGATCCACCGGGACTGGGCCGCCCGCTACACCTGGCCGCGTTTCGTGTGCGCGTTGCCGCGGCAGTTCTTCGCCGCGGTGCGCGCCGAACTGGCCGGGCGCGGGTGTGCGCCCTCGCCGCAGACCCGCGACATGAACCCGATCTACACCGGCAAGGACGTGTCCTACATCGACACCAAACAGGCCAACCGGGCCGCCGAGAACGCGGTGTTGGAGGCCGAGCGCTTCGCCGTCTTCGCCGCGCTGATGACCGGCGCCGAATATCCCCAGGCCGCGCTGTCCAAGGCGTGGGTGCAGCTGGCCTACGGGGCGCACCACGACGCGATCACCGGTTCGGAGTCCGACCAGGTCTATCTGGACCTGTTGACCGGGTGGCGCGACGCGTGGGAACTGGGCCGCGCGGCCCGCGACAACTCGCTGACGTTGCTCTCCGAGGCGGTGGCCGGGGACGTGACCGTGTGGAACCCGCTGGCCCGGCGGCGCACCGACGTCGTCACTGCCCGGCTCGAACCCGGCGCCGGGCCGGGGGTGCGGGTGGTCGACGCCGACGGTGCCGAGGTGCCCGCCCTCGTCGAGCACGGCGGCCGGTCGGTCACCTGGCTGGCCCGCGACGTGCCGTCGCTGGGCTGGTGCGCCTACCGTCTGATCCCCGCGGAGGCACCCACCGGCTGGGCGCCGGTGCCCGGATGCGAGATCGCCAACGAGCACTACCGGCTGGCGGTCGACCCGGCGCGCGGCGGGGGCGTGGCGGCGCTGTGGCACGGGGCGCGGCAGCTGATCGCCGACGACCGGGTGGGCAACGAGCTGGCCGTTTACGAGGAGTACCCGTCGCACCCGACGCAGGGCGAGGGGCCCTGGCACCTGCTGCCCAAGGGGCCGGTGGTGGGTTCGGCGGATTTCCCCGCGCGGGTGCAGGCCTACCGCGGCCCGCTCGGTCAGCGGCTGGTCGTCCAAGGCCGCGTCGGCGTGCTGCTGCGCTACACCCAGACCGTGACGCTGTGGCGCGGCGTGGCGCGGGTGGACTGCCGCACCACCGTCGAGGATTTCACCTGCGCCGACCGCCTGGTGCGCCTGCGCTGGCCGTGCCCGGTGCCCGGTGCCATGCCGGTCAGTGAGGTGGGGGACGCCGTCATCGGGCGGGGTTTCGCCCTGCTGCACGACGGCGAGCGCTCGGTGGACACCGCACAGCATCTGTGGACCCTGGACAACCCGGCCTACGGCTGGTTCGGGCTGTCGTCCACGGCCCGGGTGCGCGTCGGGGACGACGCCCGGGCGGTGTCGGTGGCCGAGGTGGTGTCACCGGACGAGACGGTCTCCGGACCGCTGGCGCGCGAGCTGATGGTGGCGCTGGTCCGCGCCGGTGTCACGGCCACCTGCAGCGGCGCCGGCAAGCCGCGCTACGGCCACCTCGACGTCGACTCCAACCTGCCCGACGTGCGGATCGCGCTGGGCGGGCCGACCGGCAACGTTTTCACCGAAGCCGTTCTCGCGCAAGCTGACCCGTTGTACGCGCGCGAACTCGGCCGGCAACTGGCCGCGACCGGCCGGGCCAGGGTGTGGGTGCCGGCAGCGGCCCCGCTGGCGGCGGTCTGGGTGCCCGGCGCCGACCTGCGCCCGCCGCGGGCGTTGCCCGTACTGGTGATCGCCGGCCGCGACGAGGAAAACCTGCGCGCCGAGATCGCGGCGGTGGCCGAGGACCTCGCCGACGCCGAGGTATGCGTGACGCAGCGGGCGCCGTCGGGGATGGGTCCCTGCGAAGACCGCACGGTCGCGCTGCTCAACCGCGGGGTGCCCAGCTTCGCCGTCGATGCCGGCGGCACGCTGCACACCGCGCTGCTGCGGTCCTGCACCGGCTGGCCGTCGGGCGTCTGGATCGACGAGCCGCGCCGCACCGCCCCCGACGGCTCGAACTTCCAGCTTCAGCACTGGACGCACAACTTTGACTATGCGCTGGCCTGCGGCGACGGTGACTGGCGGCGCGCCGGGATCCCGGCGCGCAGCGCGGAGTTCACCCACCCGTTGCACGCCGTCGTCGTCCCCGGCCGGCACCCGCCGCTGCCGCCGGTCGGGTCGCTGATGCACGCCGAGCCCGCCGACGCGGTCGCGGTGGCGGCTCTCAAGGCGGCGGGCAACCCGCTGGCGGCCGGCAGCGCCCGGCCGGTCGACCCCGGCGCGGTGGCGCTGCGGTTGGTGCAGACGACGGGGGCGCCGACCCGCGTGGTGCTGGGCTCGTCGACCGCCGCGATCACCGGCCTGCGCGACGCCGACCTGCTTGAACAGGCGGGCGAGCCCATCGACGCGGTACACCTGCACGGCTATCAGGTGGCCACCGTGCTGGCAAGGCTGCAAACACCGAGGGCGACGACGGAATCCGTCGAGCTGGCGCCGCAGGCCGAGGCAGCCCAGCCGCTCTACGCGCGCTACTGGCTGCACAACCGGGGGCCGGCGCCGCTCGGTGGGTTGCCCGCGGTCGCCCACCTGCACCCCGCGCGCGTGTCCGCCGAACCCGGCACCGAGGTGGTGTTGCGGCTGACCGCGGCCAGTGACTGCAGCGACTCCGCGCTGGGCGGCGCGGTGAGGATGGTGTGCCCGGACGGCTGGTCGGCCACCCCGGGCTCGCTGCCGGTGGCGCTGGACCCCGGCGGGCACCGGGAAGCCGACGTGACGGTGGCAATCCCGGCCGACGCACGACCCGGGCTCTATCCCGTCCGCGCGCAGCTGCGCCTGGGCGGCGGCGAAATCCCCGCCGCGTGGTGCCAGGTGGTCGAGGATGTGTGCGTGGTGGCGGTGGGCGGCGACGTCGATCCCGGCGGACTGGCCTACTTCGTCGAGGGGCCCGTCGACGTCACGCTGCGCGCCGGCGACGCGGCCCGGCTGGCCGCCCGGGTCGGTACGCACGCCCGGGCCGACGTGGCGCTGGAGGCGCATCTGATCAGCCCGTGGGGCACCTGGGAGTGGATGGGCCCGGCCGCGCGCGGCGCGGTGCTGCCCGCCGGCGGCACGGTCGAGCTGGGCTTCGAGGTGACCCCGCCGGCGTGGTTGGAGCCGGGCCGCTGGTGGGCCCTGGTCCGGGTGGGCTGTGCCGGGCGGCTGGTCTACTCGCCCGCAGTGCAGGTGACCGTGACATGAGCAGCCATCCGGTCGCCACCGTCGCGGGCACGCCCGTCACGCTCGCCGAGGTCGACGCGGCCGAGGCGCGGTTGCGTGGCGGTCCGCTGGCGGCGGCGCTGCCCGCGGCCGGCACCGGGGAGGGACGCCAACTGCGGCGCTGGCTGACCCAGCTGATCGTCACCGAGCGGGTGGTCGCCGCCGAGGCGGCCGCGCGCGGGCTCGACGCGGGCAGCGGCCCGACCGAGGCCGAGCTGCTGCCCGACGCCACGGCCCGCCTCGAGATCGGCAGCGTCGCCGCCGCGGTGCTGGCCGATCCGCGCGCCCGGGCGCTGTTCGCCGCGGTCACCGGCGGGGTCGCGGTGACCGACGACGATGTCGCCGCCTACCACCTGCGTAATCCGCTCCGGTTCGCCGCGCCGGCTCCCGCCCGGCACGGCTGGCGGGCCCCGCGGCGGTCCGCGCCGCCGCTGGCGCAGGTGCGGTGCGCGATAAACGAGCATCTGCTGGGCGCCGCGTGGCGCCGCGCCTTCCGGATCTGGCTGGACGAACGGCGGGCGGCGCTGGTCCGGCTGGGCCCCGGGTACGAGCATCCCGGGGATCCGCGCCAACCCGACAACACCCACCGGCATTGAGCGCCATGTACACCCTCTGCCTGGACATCGGGGGCACCAAGATCGCCGCCGGACTGGCCGATGCCACCGGCGCGCTGGTGCACACCGCGGTGCGCCCCACCCCCACCGACGGTGTCGCCGAAGGCGTGTGGGGCGCCGTCGCCGCGGCGATCGCCGACGTGCAGCGCGTGGCCGACGCTCCCGTCGGCGCCGTCGGCATCGCGTCGGCCGGCCCCGTCGACCTGGACCGCGGAACCGTCAGCCCCATCAACATCACGTGCTGGGAGCGGTTCCCGCTACGCGACAGGGTCGCGGCCCTGCTGCCCGGAATCCCTGGCGCGCGGGTGCGGTTGGGCGGCGACGGCATCTGCATGGCCCTGGGCGAGCACTGGCGGGGTGCGGGGCGTGGCGCGCGTTTCATGCTGGGCATGGTGGTTTCCACCGGCGTGGGCGGCGGACTGGTGCTCGGCGGCATGCCCTACGTCGGACGCACCGGTAATGCCGGACACGTCGGCCACGTGGTGGTCGAACAGCACGGGCGGTCCTGCACGTGCGGCGGCCACGGCTGCGTCGAGACCGTGGCGTCAGGACCCTCGATGGTGCGCTGGGCGCGGACACACGGCTGGCCCGCGCCGCCCGGTACCGGCGCGCGGGGCCTCGCCGCCGCGGCAGCGGCCGGGGACCCGGTGGCGCAGCGGGCATTTCGCAGGGGCGCCACCGCACTGGCTGCGGTCATCGCCTCGGTGGCCGCGGTGTGCGACCTGGACCTCGTCGTCGTCGGGGGAGGGGTCGCGAGGTCGGGTCCCCTGCTGTTCGACCCGTTGCGTGCGGCGCTGGCCGACTACACCGGGCTGGAGTTCCTGGCCCGCCTGCGGGTGGTGCCCGCGGAGCTGGGTGGGGAGGCCGGCCTGGTCGGCGCTGCCAGGCTCGCCACGCTGGAACGGCCCTACGCCGCGGGGTGAGTTTCGTTGTGAACTCAGGGCGGCGGCCCTCGGCGTGTCGCCGCCCTGGCTTCACTCTCGACGCCCTGGCTTCACTCTCGACGCCCTGAACGCTCACCCGGCCTTCGTGGGCGCGGATCGGCTCGGCCCATCGCGCCCGTTTTGGCCGACAGCGGGTGATCGGGCTATCCTGATGGCCGATCCACCGAAGACCGTCGGTCACCGAGAAATCGGTCGAAGGCCCGGGAGCATCCCGGCGGCCCGCGCAGGGGGGACGAGGCATCATCGCCGGCGATCGCCGGTGCACACGTGACGCCCCGGCCGCTGCTGCGCCGGGGCGTTCGTCGTTCTTCTGGTGGATCACCAGGGACACGATCACACCAGGAGGTATGCATGGCCAGGGCTGACAAGGCCACCGCCGTTGCAGACATCGTCGAGCACTTCAAGGGCTCGACAGCTACCCTGATCACCGAATACCGCGGTTTGACGGTGGCCAACCTGGCCGAGCTGCGCCGGTCGCTGGGCGCGTCGAGCACCTATTCGGTCGCGAAGAACACGCTGATCAAGAGGGCTGCGTCGGAGGCTGGGATCGAGGGTCTCGACGAGCTCTTCGTAGGCCCGACGGCTATCGCGTTCGTCACCGGCGAACCCGTCGACGCCGCCAAGGCCATCAAGACTTTCGCCAAGGAACACAAGGCGTTGGTCATCAAGGGCGGCTACATGGACGGCCGCGCGCTGACGGTCGCCGAAGTCGAGCGCATCGCCGATCTCGAGTCCCGCGAGGTGTTGCTGGCCAAGCTGGCCGGCGCCATGAAGGGCAACCTCGCCAAGGCGGCCGGACTGTTCAACGCGCCGGCCTCGCAGATCGCCCGGCTCGCGGCGGCGCTGCAGGAGAAGAAGGCCTCGCAGTCGGCTGCCGAGCCGGCTGCGGCACCGGCGTCACCATCAGCTTCGGAAGCCCCCACGGAATCTTCTGAGGCCCCGGCCGAAGCCGAATAAACCCCCAAACCGAAACCAGGAAGGACCCGCACCATGGCAAAGATGTCCAGCGACGAACTGCTCGACGCGTTCAAGGAAATGACCCTGTTGGAACTGTCGGACTTCGTCAAGAAGTTCGAGGAGACCTTCGAGGTCACCGCGGCCGCCCCGGTCGCCGTCGCCGCGGCAGGCCCGGCCGGCGGTGGTGCGCCCGCCGAAGCCGCCGAGGAGCAGACCGAGTTCGACGTCATCCTCGAGGGTGCCGGCGAGAAGAAGATCGGCGTGATCAAGGTCGTCCGCGAGATCGTCTCCGGTCTGGGCCTCAAGGAGGCCAAGGACCTGGTCGACGCCGCGCCCAAGCCGCTGCTGGAGAAGGTCGCCAAGGAGGCCGCCGACGAGGCCAAAGCCAAGCTCGAGGCCGCCGGCGCCACCGTCACCGTCAAGTAAGTCACCGCGCGAAAACCCCCGGAACCGCATGTTCCGGGGGTTTCGTGTGCTCAGGCACCCATCGCGGACCGTTGCGAGCGCTCCACCCTCTCGGGTGAATCCCCTAGCGCCACAAGCAGTTTTGATCTCATCGAGTCAAGCACCAGCGTGACGGCGGCGCCGTCGTCACCGTAGAAGCCGCCCAGTTCGAGAAGTACGAACCCGTGTAACAAGGCCCAGAACTGGGCTGCCGTGGCAACGACTGCCTCATCATCGGCCGCCGAGCCGAACGTGATCCGGCCCGCCCGCATGGACCGCTGCACCCCGCGCACCAGATGCGCGAAGCTCGGAATGTGCTGTTCGACCTGGGCGACCGTCAAGCTCAACACGTTGCCCGCCGGCGCGTTGATGCCGTGGGCGCTGGTGCTGCCGAACATCAGCCGATAAAGATGCGGTCGCCCGATGGCGAAGCGCCGGTATGCCGCGCCGAGGGCAAGCAAGTCGGTGACCGGGTCGTCGGTCTCCGGCGACGACAGCGCGGCATCCAACTGCCGAAAACCCTCCTCGGCGACCGCGGCGATGAGCCCGTGCATCCCGCCGAAATGCGTGTACACCGCCATCGTCGAGGTGCCCGCAGCGCCGGCGACCTTACGGGTCTGCAGCGCATCGGGCCCGTTCTCGTCGAGTAGGCCGACGGCGGCGAGCAGCATCTCCCCGCGAACATCGCGAACGCTGTGCTGCCGCGTCGACATCGTCTCCGAAGCCATCCTTGTCATCGTCCCACTCGGAGCGTACGGTCCCTATAACGCCGAAATAACAATGTTATAGGAGATCGGCCATGACGTCCCCCCAGACCGCTTCCGCCCGGACCTCCGAACGCAACACCTACCTCGAGGGTT
>NZ_JBYCLC010000289.1:0-2331 GCF_057473685.1 Mycobacterium sp. TH-M116
TGACGGCCAGGATCTCGGCGGCCAGCAGGGCCAGGATGATGCCGTCCTTGTCGGTGGTCCACACCGAGCCGTCGCGGCGCAGGAACGACGCCCCGGCCGACTCCTCGCCGCCGAAGCCGATGGTGCCGCCGATCAGCCCGTCGACGAACCACTTGAACCCGACCGGCACCTCGAGCAGCTTGCGGCCGATGCCCGCGACCACCCGGTCGATGATCGACGAACTGACCGCGGTCTTGCCCACGGCGATGCCGTCGGGCCACGACGGGCGGTGGGTGTAGAGGTAGTCGATGGCCACCGCGAGGTAGTGGTTCGGGTTGAGCAGCCCCGCGTCGGGGGTGACGATGCCGTGACGGTCGGCGTCGGCGTCGTTGCCGGTGGCGATCTGGAAGCGGTCCCGGTTGGCGATGAGCCCGGCCATCGCGTCCGGCGAGCTGCAGTCCATCCGGATCTTGCCGTCGTGGTCGAGCGTCATGAACCGCCAGGTGGCGTCGACCAGCGGGTTGACCACGGTCAGCTCGAGGTTGTGCCGCTGCGCGATCTCGCCCCAGTAGTCCACGCTGGCCCCGCCCAGCGGGTCGGCCCCGATCCGTATCCCGGCCGCGCGGATCGCGGCGACGTCGACCACGTTGGGCAGGTCGTCGACGTAGTTGCCTAGGTAGTCGTGGCGGTGGACGGTCTGCAGCGCGCGGGCCAGCGGGACCCGCTTCACCCCCGCGCCGGTGCGCAGAATCTCGTTGGCGCGCTTGGCGATCGCGTTGGTGGCCTCGGTGCCGGCGGGGCCGCCGTGGGGCGGGTTGTACTTGAAGCCGCCGTCGGCGGGCGGGTTGTGCGACGGCGTGACCACGATCCCGTCGGCCAGCGCCTCGGTGCGGCCGCGGTTGTAGGCGAGGATGGCGTGGCTGACCGCCGGCGTCGGCGTGTACCGGTCCCGCGAGTCGACCATGGCCACAACATCGTTGGCGGCCAACACCTCCAGCGCCGACACCCAGGCCGGCTCCGAAAGCCCATGCGTATCGCGGCCGATGAACAACGGCCCGGTGGTGCCGTGGGCGGTACGGTACTCGACGATGGCCTGGGTGACGGCCAGGATGTGGGCCTCGTTGAACGCTCCGTTCAGCGCCGAGCCGCGGTGACCCGAGGTGCCGAACACCACCTGCTGGGCGATGTCCTCGGGGTCCGGAGCGATGCAGTAGTAGCAGGTGATGAGGTGGGGCAGATCGACGAGGTCTTCGGGCTGGGCCGGCTGACCGGCACGCGGGTTGGCCACCATGGCTACTCATTCTGCCCGCGCCTCCCCTCGCGCGCGCTCCGAGCCTTACGCGCCGGCGTATCCGGTTACGCTGCGAAGCGCATCTCCAGCACACCCAAGGCAGCAAACGGAAGGGAACCGATCAGTGGCAAGCCTCGACCACCGCGAGTTGGCCGCGGTTTTCGCCGGCGGCGCGTTGGGCGCGCTGGCCCGCGCCGTGATTACCGTACTCACCGTCCATGACCCGGCGAGCTGGCCGTGGCCGACGTTCACGGTGAACATCGTCGGCGCCTTCCTGGTCGGCTACTTCACCACCCGGCTGCTCGAACGGCTCCCGTCGTCCAGCTACCGGCGCCCCCTGCTGGGCACCGGGCTGTGCGGCGGGCTGACCACGTTCTCCACGATGCAGGTCGAGACGCTGAGCATGCTCCAGGGCGGCCACTGGGCCCTCGCCGCGGCCTACACCGTCACCACCATCGTGCTGGGATTCCTCGCAGTGCACCTGTCCACCGCGTTCGTGCGCCGGGTGCGGTTTCGGCGATGACGGGCGCGTTGACATCACTGGCCGTGTGGGCCGGCGTGCTGCTCGCCGGAGGCACCGGGGCGGTGCTGCGTTTCCTGGTGGACCGGACGGTGGGCCGGCGGGTCGCCCGGCCGTTTCCGTTCGGCACCCTGACGGTCAACATCAGCGGGGCCGCGCTGCTCGGGGTGATCAGCGGACTGGCCCTGAGCAGGGAGGCGGCCCTGCTGACCGACACCGCGTTCGTCGGCGCCTACACGACCTTCTCCACCTGGATGCTGGAATCCCAGCGACTCGGCGAGGAGCGCCAGTTGCGCCCGGCGCTGGCCAACATCGTCGTCAGCATCGCGTTGGGGCTCGCCGCGGCGCAGCTGGGGCAGCGGATCGCCGAACACTTGTGACGGTGTCGGTGGCCCCGTCTACTATCGAACTCATGTTCGAATCATTGGTGGCGGTGGACCCCTCCTCCGGCGAAGCGGCGCTCATCGAGCGCATCGCCGAGCTGGAACGGCTCAAATCCGCCGCCGCGGCCGGCCAGGCCCGCGCCGCGGCCGCCCTGGAG
>NZ_JBYCLC010000290.1:0-17576 GCF_057473685.1 Mycobacterium sp. TH-M116
TGGTGGCAGGTACAGGATTCGAACCTGTGAAGCTTTCGCGACGGATTTACAGTCCGCTCCCATTGGCCGCTCGGGCAACCTGCCGCCAGACAGGTTACAACGAACGGGTAGACAAAGCACAAACGGCCACCACCGCAAGAAGGGACGGATTCAATGGCGGACTCATCGTTCGACATCGTCAGCAAGGTCGACCGCCAGGAGGTCGACAACGCGCTCAACCAGGCCGCCAAGGAGCTGGCCACCCGCTTCGACTTCCGCGGCACCGACACCTCGATCGCCTGGAAGGGCGACGAGGCGATCGAGCTGACGTCCTCGACCGAGGAACGCGTCAAGGCCGCCGTCGACGTCTTCAAGGAGAAGCTGGTCCGCCGCGACATCTCGATGAAGGCCTTCGACGCCGGCGAGCCGCAGGCGTCCGGCAAGACCTTCAAGGTCAACGGCACCCTCAAGCAGGGCATCAGCAGCGAGAACGCCAAGAAGATCACCAAGCTCATCCGCGACGAGGGTCCGAAGACCGCCAAGACCCAGATCCAGGGCGACGAGATCCGCGTCAGCAGCAAAAAACGGGACGACCTGCAGGCCGTCATCGCCATGCTCAAGAACGCCGACCTGGACGTGGCGCTGCAGTTCGTCAACTACCGGTAACCGGCGTTGCGCGACCGCGAGCGTAACGCCACTGCGAACTCGTGCCCGACGTTTCGCAGCTACGTTACGCTCGCCGCCGCCGGGCCCTGGCCCGACCAACCGGTAGGTCTCTAGGCTGGTGATCAGGCCCACAATCCAAGCGAGGTTCACGATGACCGTGACTCCCCGGGAAGCCGCCGGCGGCGTTCCCCACACCAACGGCGAGGGCGACGGCTACGTCGACGTCGTCATCGTCGGCGCCGGAATCTCGGGCATCGACGCGGCCTACCGCATCACCGAGCGCAACCCGGACGCGACGTACGTCATCCTGGAGCAGCGTGCGCGGATCGGCGGCACCTGGGACCTGTTCCGCTACCCGGGCGTGCGCTCCGACAGCAGCATCTTCACGCTGTCGTTCCCCTTCGAGCCGTGGACCCGCCGGGAAGGCGTCGCCGACGGCGTGCACATCCGCGAGTACCTGACCGCCACCGCACGCAAGTACGGCATCGACCGCCACATCCGGTTCAACAGCCGTGTCCGCTCGGCGAACTGGGATTCGGCCACCGACACCTGGACGATCACCACCGAGCAGGACGGCACCCGCACGACCTACCGCGCCAGGTTCGTGTTCTTCGGCAGCGGCTACTACAACTACGACGAGGGCTACACCCCCGACTTCCCCGGCATCGACCAGTTCGGCGGAACCGTGGTGCACCCCCAGCACTGGCCGGAAGACCTCGACTACACCGGCAAGAAGGTCGTGGTGATCGGCAGCGGCGCCACCGCGGTCACCCTGCTGCCGTCGCTGTCGGACCGCGCCGCGACGGTGACCATGCTGCAGCGCTCCCCGACCTACCTCATCTCGGCCTCCCGGTACGGAACGGTGGCCGCCGTCGCCCGGAAGCTGCTGCCCCGCAAAGCCGCTCATCTGGTGGTGCGCATGTACAGCGCACTGTCGGAGGCGGCGTTCTTCGCGCTGTCGCGCAAGGCGCCCCGCCTCGTCCGGTGGATGTTGCGCCGCAAGGCGCTCAGCAGCCTGCCCGCCGGCTACGACGTCGACACCCACTTCAGGCCGCGATACGACCCGTGGGACCAGCGGATGTGCCTGATCCCCGACGCCGACCTCTACCACGCGATCAGCACCGGCCGCGCCGACGTGGTCACCGGCCACATCGACCACTTCGACAAAGCCGGCATCGTGCTCAGCTCCGGCGCTCACCTCGACGCCGACATCGTCGTCACCGCCACCGGCCTGCAACTGCAGGCGCTCGGCGGCACGGCGATCAGCCTCGACGGCGTCGAGATCGATCCCCGGGACCGCTTCGTCTACAAGGCGCACATGCTCGAGGACGTGCCCAACCTGTTCTGGTGCGTCGGCTACACGAACGCCTCCTGGACGCTGCGCGCCGACATCACCGCACGGGCGACCGCGAAACTGCTGGCGCACATGGCTTCTCACGGCTATACCCACGCCTACCCGCATCTCGGCGGCCAACCGATGACCGAGAAACCCGCCTGGGACATCAACGCCGGCTACGTGCTGCGCTCACTGCACGCGCTGCCCAAGTCCGGTACGAGACGACCGTGGAACGTGCGGCAGAACTACCTCGCCGACGCCCTGGACTACCGGTTCGACCGCATCGAGGAAGCCATGGTGTTCGGCCGGGTCGCCGACCGGGCGGCACTGACGGGATAACCGCCGGCGGGTTGACCGTCAGCCGGTTCGGTCGGCCCCCACGTCGGATACTCCGGGCAGGATCTCCATGCCACAGTTGGGGCAGAACTTCTCGGCGGGGTGGTGTTCGGCCCCGCAACTCGAGCAGAAGTGCTGCTGCGGCGTGGGCGAGGGTGCCGCGCCGAGGAGCCGGGCGGCACCCGCTTTGATGCCCCTGCGGGCGCGGACTGGTTCGACGTTGTCGCCGTCGCCGGGGCAAACAAGCTGGACGCCCGCTGGTTTCGCCGGCGCGTCCGGGTGCCGGCGGCTGCGCGTCACCAGGAGGGTCAGGCCACCGGCGGCGGCGAGCACCAGCACGACCGTGCCGATGACGTACCACATCAGGGTGGTGCCGCTCAGCAGCGTGTCATCGCCGTAGCGCCGGCGCAGATTCACCGCACTCGTCTTGAGCTCCAGCAGTCCGGGGTAATCGGGCGACATCGCCTGCGCCCGGTCGAAGTCGGCGATGGCGTCGGTGTAGTGGCCGGAGTAGAAGTGGCCGAGCCCGCTGCGGTAGAGGACGTCGGCCGGCCCCAGCGCGGCCGTGACGCCCTTGCCGGCCAGCAACGCGGCGAGACTGGCGGCCGGCGCCACGAAGTTGAACGGCTGCGGCTCACCGACGGGTGCGAAGCTGTTGACGCCGATCACCGTGCCGTCGAGTCCGACGGTGGGGCCGCCGCTCATCCCCTCGGTGACCGGGGCATCGATCTCGTACTCTGGGATGCTGCCCACGGACGACTTCTTGCTGATGGTGCCGCTCTTGTTCGTCGGGTCCAGCGACGGATCGGTGATCCGTTTCGTGCTCTGCGCGTACCCCACCGCGAGAATCGGGGTGCCGATGCTGACGGCGGCGTCGGAAGCCAGTTTCGACGACGGCAAGTCGTGCCGTTCGACTTTGAGCAGGGCGACGTCGCCTTTGCTGATGGGCCGGAAATCCACCACGTTGGCGAGCAGTTTCCCGACGACCCGGTCCCCGCTGCCGTACACCAGTGTCAGCGCGGGCTGCGGACCCCGGTCGGCGCCGTCGCCTTCGACTTTGGCGTTCTGTCGCAGCCACCGCAGGACCGCGCCCGGGTTCTGCCCGATCGCCGAATCCGGATATTGGATGACGTATTCCTTGGCGGCCCGCTTGAGAATGAGAGCTTTGGCGTTGTTCGGGTCCACGCAATGTCCCGACGTGGCCACCCACCCGTCGGGGTTGACGACGAAGGCGGTGCACGACCAGGTCGCGGTGAACGGAATGTTCGAGCCCTCGCCGAACTGCGACAACAACGTGCCGTCGGGCAACCGGACCTGGCCGTACGCCTGGCCCGACAGGTACATCACGGCGGGCCGGATGAGTGCCGCCGCCCTCTCCTGCGGATTGTGCTGGGGGCCATCAGCATCGGCGGAGGCGATGCCCGCGGGCGACGTCATCACCGCGAGCGCGGCCGCGGACAATGCCGCGACCGCCCGGCCCCACCGACGTCTGGGCATCGTCCCTCTTTCCCTCGCCTCCAGGAAGCACCGCGCAACATCGACGATCCGGCAGCGCGCCCGGCGGGGCTAGGGACCGAAGTCCCCTGCCCGGGTGTCGTTGGGTTCGACTTCGGTGGCCGCGCGGCCAGTGAACCACTTCTCAATCGGAGGTGTCGGCAATACGCTGATCGCCATGGCATCACAGATGCGCGAGCCCAACGTCGTCGTCCTCGGCGGCGGCTCGTGGGGAACCACGGTGGCGTCCATCTGTGCGCGCCGCGGACCGACACTGCAATGGGTGCGCTCCGAGGTGACCGCCAACGACATCAACGACAATCACCGCAACAGCCGCTATCTCGGCAACGACGTCGTGCTGAGCGACGGGCTGCGCGCCACCACCGACTTCGCCGAGGCCGCCCACTGCGCCGACGTCGTGGTCATGGGCGTGCCCTCGCACGGCTTCCGCGGCGTGCTCACCGAGTTGGCCAGGGAACTGCGGCCGTGGGTGCCGGTGGTGTCGCTGGTCAAGGGTCTCGAGCAGGGCACCAACATGCGGATGTCGCAGATCGTCGAGGAGTTGCTGCCCGGTCATCCGGCAGGAATCCTGGCCGGACCGAACATCGCCCGGGAGGTGGGCGAGGGCTACGCGGCCGCGGCGGTCCTGGCGATGCCCGACCAGCACCTGGCGACCCGGCTCTCGGAGCTGCTGCGGACCCGGCGCTTCCGCGTGTACACCACCGACGACGTCGTCGGCGTGGAGCTGGCCGGCGCGTTGAAGAACGTCTACGCCATCGCCGTCGGGATGGGCTACTCGCTGGGGATCGGCGAGAACACCCGCGCGCTGGTGATCGCGCGGGCGTTGCGCGAGATGACCAAGCTGGGCGTCGCGATGGGCGGGGACCCCGACACCTTCCCCGGGCTGGCCGGCCTGGGCGACCTCATCGTCACCTGCACCAGTCAGCGCAGCCGCAACCGCCACGTCGGCGAACAACTCGGTGCCGGCAAGCCGATCGACGAGATCATCTCCTCGATGAACCAGGTCGCCGAGGGCGTCAAAGCCGCCAGCGTGATCATGGATTTCGCCAACGAGTTCGGCCTGATCATGCCGATCGCCCGGGAGGTCGACGCGGTGATCAACCACGGCTCCACCGTCGAGCAGGCCTACCGCGGCCTGATGGTCGAGGTCCCGGGGCACGAGGTGCACGGCGCCGGGTTCTGACCGCCGCCGCGGCCGAGCGAGCCCTACCCGCGCGCCATCGCCTCCAGCCGGCGAATGCGGTCCTCGATCGGAGGGTGGGTGGCGAACAGCGCGCCGATGCGCTCACCCGTCCGAAACGGGTTGGCGATCATCAGGTGCGCCTGACTGGCCAGCTGCGGCTCCGGCGGCAGCGGCGCGGCCTGCACCCCGCCGGAGATCTTGCGCAGCGCCGACGCCAGGGCCAACGGGTCACCGGTCAGCACGGCACCCGACTCGTCGGCCTGGTATTCGCGCGACCGTGACACCGCCAGCTTCACCACCGTCGCGGCGACCGGCCCCAGGAAAGAAACCAGCAGCAGCCCAAAGGGGTTTCCACCGTCGCGGTTGCCGCCGAACATGCCGGCGAACATGGCCATGTTGGCCAGCGCCGTGATCACCGACGCCAGGGCGCCGGCAATGCAGGAGATCAGGATGTCGCGGTTGTAGACGTGGGAGAGCTCGTGTCCCAGCACAGCGCGCAGCTCACGCTCGGTGAGGATGTCCAGGATGCCGGTCGTGCAGCACACCGCGGCGTTGTGCGGATTGCGGCCGGTGGCGAAGGCGTTGGGCGCGTTGGTGTCGCTGACGTACAGCCGCGGCATCGGCTGGTGCGCGGCGGTCGCCAACTCGCGCACGATGCGGTACATCGCCGGCGCCTGCAGTTCCGAGACGGGCTGGGCGTGCATCGCCCGCAGGGCCAGCTTGTCGCTGTTGAAGTAGACGTACACATTCATGCCGACGGCGAACAGCATCGCGAAGATCAGTGCCGTCCTGCCGAACAAGGCGCCGGCGAAGACGATCAGCGCGGACATACCGACCAACAGGACGAAGGTCTTCAGCCTGTTGGCATGCGGATGCCAGGTCATCGGTGTCCTCCTCAGAACACTCGGAAAAGCACGGTCAGGGTCGACTACTTCTCATTGAACTGCTCATTGAACGCCCGGAAGGACGTTCCGAGTTCCGCCACGCCCGGCGTTCTCCGCTAGCCGTGCCGGCTGATCGTGTAGTCCACCAGTGTTTGCAGCGCGCACCGGCCGGGGGTATCGGGCAACAGAGCGAGCTCGTCGTGCGCCTGCGCCGCATACCGGGCCAGGAACTGCTTGGCTTTGGCCATGCCCGCCGAGGCCCGCAACAACGTCAACGCCTCGGCCACCGACTCGTCCTGTTCGACGGGCCCGGCCAGCAACTCGCGCAGCCGCGCCGCCTCGGGCCCGGGTTCGCGTAGCGCGTAGAGCATCGGCAAGGTGTTGACGCCTTCGCGCACGTCGGTGCCGGGCAGCTTGCCGGACTCTTGGGAGTCGCTGTCGATGTCGATGATGTCGTCGGAGATCTGGAACGCGGTGCCCACGATGCCGCCCAGCCGGCTCAGCCGCTGCACCTGCTCCTCGGCGGCGCCGGAGAACATGCCACCGAACTGGCCGGCCGCGGCGATCAGACAGGCGGTCTTCTCGTACACGACCCTCAAGTAGTGCTCGATGGGGTCGTCGCCGCCGGCCGCGCCGTGGGTCTCGCGCATCTGCCCGGTCACCAGCTGAGCAAACGTCTCGGCGATGAGCCGCACCGCGTCGGGTCCCAGCTGTGACACGAGCCGCGACGCCGTGGCGAACAGGTAGTCGCCGGCCAGGATGGCGACGTTGTTGCCCCAGCGGACATTGGCGGTGGGTGTGCCGCGGCGCACCTCGGCCTCGTCCATCACGTCGTCGTGGTAGAGCGTGGCCAGGTGCACCAGCTCGATCACCGCCCCGGCGATCGTCACCCCCTCGGCATCGGGGTTGGGCCCCAGTTGCGCCGACAGCACCGTGAAGAGCGGCCGAAACCGCTTGCCGCCGGCGTTGAACAGGTGCGTCAGCGAGTCGGTCATCACCGGGTCCGCGCTGCGCAGTTCGGTGTCGATGAGCTGCTCGACCCGCTCGACGCCGTCCCGGACGGTCACCGCCAGCGCGGCATCGCCGAAGTCAACGCCCGCCACCACCGTCGCCGGAGTCCTCACCCGACCAAACATACTGGTGTACATGCAGACGAGAGCGACCAGAGCCCTCAAGGCCGACGTGGTGGTCGTGGGCGCCGGGCCCGCCGGCTCGGCGGCCGCCGCCCACGCCGCCCGGGCGGGCCGGGACGTCCTCGTCGTCGACTCGGCCGGCTTCCCGCGCGACAAGGCGTGCGGTGACGGCTTGACCCCGCGCGCGGTCGCGGAGCTGCACCGACTGGGTCTGGGCGGCTGGCTCGACACCCGCATCCGGCATCGCGGACTGCGGATGAGCGGGTTCGGCGGCGAAGTGCAGGTGGACTGGCCGGGCCCGTCGTTCCCGGCCACCGGCAGCGCGGTGGCCCGACTCGAGCTCGACAACCGGATCCGCCAGTGCGCCGAAGACTCCGGGGCCCGGATGCTGCTCGGATCCAAAGTGGTCGCTGCCCAACATGACTCGTCACGGCGGGTAGTGTCGCTGAGCCTGGCCGACGGCACGGAGGTGGGCTGCGGACAGCTGATCGTCGCCGACGGGGCGCGGTCTCCACTGGGGCGCACGCTGGGCAGGCGTTGGCATCAGGAGACGGTGTACGGCGTCGCGGCGCGCGGCTATCTGGCCACCCCGCGCGCCGACGACCCGTGGCTGACCTCACATCTTGAACTACGCTCCCCCGACGGAGCGGTGCTGCCCGGCTACGGCTGGATCTTCCCGCTGGGCAACGGCGAGGTGAACATCGGCGTGGGGGCACTGTCGACGTCGAAACGGCCGGCCGAGCTGGCGCTGCGCCCGCTGATCTCCTCCTACACCGACCTGCGCCGCGACGAGTGGGGTTTCACCGGCGAGCCCCGGGCGGTGGCGTCGGCGCTGTTGCCGATGGGCGGCGCGGTGTCCGGGGTGGCCGGGCCCAACTGGATGCTGGTCGGCGACGCCGCGGCCTGCGTCAACCCGCTGAACGGCGAGGGCATCGACTACGGCCTGGAAACCGGGCGGCTGGCCGCCGACCTGCTGGACTGCGGCGACCTGTCGCAGGTCTGGCCGTGGCTGCTGCAGCGCCACTACGCGCGCGGGTTCTCCGTCGCGCGCCGGCTGGGGCTGCTGCTGACCTTCCAGCGGTTCCTGCCCGCTACCGGGCCGATCGCGATGCGCTCCCCCGCGTTGATGGCGATCGCGGTGCGGGTGATGGCCAACCTGGTCACCGACGAGGACGCCGACTGGGTGGCGCGGGCCTGGCGCGGCGCCGGCCGGCTGTCCCGGCTGATCGACCGGCGAACGCCGTTCACCTGACCCGAGATCAATTCGTGATCGCGGTGTATAGTCCCGCTAATGAAGCGTACGAGGCTGACGACGGGCCTCGCCGTGACGGCTGCCGCGATCGCGCTGGCCGCGCCGGCGCAGGCCGACTATGACACCGACTTCAAGAACACCGTCAACGACTTCGGCGTCTACGGCCCCCAGGACCAACTCGCGTGGCTGGGCAAGATCGAATGTCAACGGATCGAGCGCGGCGTGGACCACGACGCCCAACAGTCCGCCGTCTTCCTGCAGCAAAACCTGCCGCGGGGCACCACCCAGGGCCAGGCGCTGCAGTTCCTCGGCGCCGCGATCGGTCACTACTGCCCCGAGCAGGTCGGCTTCATCCAGCGCGCCGGGACCTAGCCGGTCCTCGGCGCTCGCCTCACCGCAGGGGTTTGTACCCCGCGTGCAACGCCACGATCCCGCCGGTCAGGTTGCGCCAGCGCACCGCCGACCACCCCGCCCGCCCGATCTCGCGCGCCAGCGCGGCCTGGTCGGGCCAGGCGCGGATCGACTCGGCCAGGTACACGTAGGCGTCGGGATTGCTGGACACCGCCCGCGCCACCCGCGGCAGCGCCCGCATCAGGTACTCCTTGTAGATGGTGGCCAGCGCCGCGTTGGTGGGCGTGGAGAACTCGCACACCACCAGCCGCCCGCCGGGCCTGGTGACACGCGCCATCTCGCGCAGCGCCGCCTGCGGGTCGGCCACGTTGCGCAGCCCGAAGCTGATCGTGACCGCGTCGAACACGCCGTCGGCGAACGGCAGCCGGGTCGCGTCACCGGCCACCTTGGGCACCTCGCGGGCCGCACCCGCCGCCAGCATCCCGACCGAGAAATCCGCCGCAACGCACCAGGCCTCGGATTTCGCCAGCTCGACCGTGGACACCGCGGTCCCCGCGGCGAGGTCCAGCACCCGGTGACCGGAACCGATCCGCAGCGCGGACCGGGTGGCCTTGCGCCAGTAGCGGTCCTGGCCCAGGGACAGCACGGTGTTGGTCAGGTCATACCGGCGGGCGACGCCGTCGAACATCGACGCGACATCGCGGGGATCCTTGTCCAGGGCGGCACGACTCACGACGTAGACGCTACCGGGCCGGAGCGGGCTCGCGACCTCGGCTGCCCCACCGGATCTTCTGATTTCCCCTGCGTAACGCCCAATCGTTATCTAAACTCAACCTGCACTCGTCACACGGAGACGCGACGTTTATGGGATTCGAACTGGCCATCGGCGGGAAATCCGCATCGCTGCGGCAAGCCCGGATGCTCGCCGCTCGCAGCGCGCTCCGCCTCGGCGTCACAACGGCCACGGTCCTCACCGCGGGCGGTCTGGTTTTCGCCGCATCCGTCGGCGCCGAACCGGCCGCGACGGTCAAGGCACGGACCCAGCGCATGTCCGAACCGTCACCCAACGCGCGCCAGGACGGCTGGTACGACGTCGACGACCGGCTGGTGTTGGTGTGCTCGACACGCGGACAGGCCACGACACTCTGGTACAAGACGTCGGACGGGCATTTCGTCTCCGGTGTCGACATCGAGACGCGCACGCAGAACGCGGCGACGCCCGACTGCGCCGGCCAATTCGACCCCGCGGGCGCGCCGGCGGGCAGCCCAGGGCGCGCGATGGGACAACGCCGGTCGGTCAACTCCGGCGCCGAAGGCCAGTGCACCTGGGGCGCGCTGCAGAAGTGGTTCGAGGCCGGCGGGTATTACCCCGCCCTGCAGGGCAACGCCATGGACTGGGCGGACTCCGCGCGGGCGCACGGCTGGACGGTCGTCACCGATCCGCAGCCACGCGCGATCGTCGTGTTCGAGCCGTGGCTGCCGGGTGTCAGTCCGTACGGCCATGCTGCGTGGGTGAATTCGGTGTCCGAGCGCGGCGACGGCACCTGGGTGAACATCACGGAGATGAACAACGCAACCTACGGCGGCGCCGGTCAGTGGTGGACCCGCGATGCCAGGAACGTCCCGGGAATGTCCTACATCCTTATGCCCTGACGGGCTGGATCCTTACGTCCTGACGGGCTGGATCCTCATGCCCTGACCCAGCTCCGGCGTCACGCGCGCCTCCTCCGGCGCGCCGACACCTGCGCCCGGGCCAACGGCGACAACACCGCCTCGTAGTGGCCGAGCAACTCGTCGCAGATGGCCGGCCAGCTGCGGTGCAGCACACTGCGCCGGGCCGACTGCGAGTAGCGGTGCCGTTCGGTGAGCAGGTGCGCGACGGCGGCTGGCAGCCTCGTCTCGAATTCCTTGACCGGCAGCAACAACCCGGTACGGCACGGCGTGATGAGGTCGCGCGGGCCGCCGGCATCGGGGGCGATCACCGGCAGACCCGACGCCAGCGCTTCTTGTACGACCTGACAGAACGTCTCGTGTTCACCGGTGTGCACGAAGACGTCCATGCTGGCGTAGGCCGCGGCGAGGTCCGCACCGTAGAGCGCACCGGTGAACACCGCCGTCGGCATCAAAGATCGCAGCTTGGCTGCATCGACGCCGTCGCCGACGATGACGAGCTGCACAGCGTCGCCGGCGGCCAGCGCGGCGAGCCGTTCGACGTGCTTCTCCGGCGCGAGCCGACCGACGAATCCGACGATCGGCTTGCCCTGCGGCGACCAGCGCCGCCGCAGCGCCTCGTCACGCGCCGAGGGCGCATAGCGGATGACGTCGACCCCGCGCGCCCACTGGTGCACCCGCGGGATGCGCTGGGCCACCAGCGACTCCATCGTCGCGCTGGACGGAGCCAGGGTGCGGTCGGCCAGGGCGTGCAGGTGCCGGAACCAGGCCCACGCCGCCCGGGTGGTGATTCCGATGCCGTAGCTCGCCGCGAAACCCGGGACGTCGGTCTGGTAGACCGCGACGGCCGGCACCCCGAGACGGCGCGCGGCCCGCACCCCGCCGTAGCCGAGCAGCGCCGGCGAGGCCAGGTGAATGACGTCGGGGTCGAACCCGCGCAGGGTGCGCACCATGCGGGGGGTGGGCACCCCGAGCGGCAACGTGGTCACCTTCGGGAACATCCGCGACGGCACCCGATGCACCCGGATCCCGTCGTGAAGGCGCTCGGCGGGGGGCTCACCCGGCGGGGTGTCGGGTGCGATGACGAGGGCCTCGTGCCCCGTCCTGCGCAGGTGCTCGAGCACCCGGATCACCGAGTTGCTGACACCGTTGACATGCGGAAGGAAGGATTCGGCGACGATCGCAACGCGCACGTCACGATAGTGTCAGGGCCGACTGTCGATCAGGTTGCCGAGGGGCATACGTCGTTTGAAATCTGCTGCTCAAGAACCCGACGGGACCGTCGGGACCGGACCGGGGCGGGCTTCGGGGCGCTGGTCCAGCCGTTTGTCCAGCACCGCCAGGCCGACCAGCATCACCGTCGCGGCCAGCCAGCCGACGACCGCGATGGAACCCGCCGGGATGATCGCCAGCGCGGCGTTGCGGTGCTGCACCCGGACCAGGTTCGGGTCGGTCTTGTTGTATTCGACGTAAATGCGCATGCCCGTCGACAACTCGGACGGGTACAGCACGCCGAGCTCGGGACGGTAGGTGACCCGCTCGGGCGTGACGAACTCGATCGTGGAGCGCCGCGGCCCCGCGCTTAGCACCTCGGCCTGAGCCACCCCCATGTTGTGCCGGATCGCGAGGTCGTCGCGCCAGGCGCCGGCCACCAGCAGCACCGACTGCAGCGTGACGAGACCGGTCACGATCAGCACCGCGATCCGCGCCCACCGCAGCACCGCGCGCGCCCGGGTCTTCGGCGGCTCATCGCTGCGGCCGTGGATCAGGATGCGCAGCAACGCCTTCGCCGAATTCAGGGTGTCGGGCATCGCGTCGGGCTCACAGCGCGGCCTTGATGGCGGCGTGCAGCTGTCGCAGCGAGGACCGGTCGGCCTTGACCTCGAGCACGCGCATGCCCGCTGCGGGTTCGTCGAGGGCCGCGTCGAGCTCGGCGACCTCGATCTGGCGGCTCTCGACGTGGTAGGCACGGCACAGCGCGCCCACGTCGACGTCGTGCGGAGTACCGAAGACCCGCGACGACACGTCGGAGAACCGGGGGTCGCCCAGTTCGAGCAGCTCGAAGATGCCGCCGCCGTTGTCGTTGGACACCACGATGGTCAGGCGCTGCGGCGTCGGCTCGGTGGGCCCGATCAGCAGCCCGGAGCTGTCGTGGACGAACGTGAGGTCGCCGATCAGGGCGATCGTGCGCCCCTCGTGCGCCAGGGCCGCCCCGATCGCGGTCGAGACGGTGCCGTCGATTCCGGCGACGCCGCGGTTGGAGCGCACCGGGATGCCGTGCGGGTTCAGCCCGACGAGCGCCGCGTCGCGGACCGGGTTGGAGGCGCCGAGCACCAGCTGGTCACCGGGTCGCAGCGCTCTGACCACGGCCGCGGCCACGTGCAGGCCGGTGGTGAGCGGGTGCGCCTCCAGCTGCCCGCGCACGGCGTGGGCCGCGTGCCGGTTCACCTCCGCGCAGCGCCGCAGCCATGCCGGGTGCGGTGCTCCGGTGGTGACGGCCCGGGTGCCGGTGGCCTGCGAATTCCCGGACACGTCCGGCCAGCGCGGCCCGGTGGTCAGCGCGTACACGGGCACCTGGGGGTCGGCCAGCAGGGCCGCCACCGGCCGGTGCAGGGTCGGGCGGCCGAGCATGATCACCTGCCTGGGGCGCAGCAGCGGCAGCGCCAGCGGGTGCAGCGGGTTGGCGGCCGTTGGGGCGGTTGGCTCCGCGACGGTCGGCAGCTGCGCCAGGTTGGGGTGGACACCGGCGCCGTGCCCGGCGATGACGACCGTGTCGGGCGACAGGTCGATGTCCAGCGGCTGGTCGAACGTCACCGGCGGCGTGTAGGTCCACGGCTTGCCGCCGGGCCGACCGGGCGGGGTCACCGCGCCGCGGGGCTCGGCGTCGGGCACCAGCGGCTCGCGCAGCGGGATGTCGAACTGCACGGGCCCGGCGTTGGCGGTGCGCGACCCGGTCGCGGCCGCCAGCACCCGGCAGGTGGCCGAGCGCCAGGTGGCGTTGAGCGCATCCAATCGCTCCGGCGCGTCCTCGGCCAGACCCAGGCCGATGGTGGCACGGACCTGGGTGCCGAAGTAGCCCAGCTGTTCCATGGTCTGGTTGGATCCGGTGCCGAGCAGTTCGTAGGGCCGATTGGCCGACAGCACGATCAGCGGCACGCGCGCGTAGTTGGCCTCGACCACCGCCGGACCGAGGTTGGCGACAGCGGTGCCCGACGTCATCGCGACGCACACCGGCGCGCCCGCGCCGAGGGCCAGGCCGATGGCCAGGTAGCCGGCCGTGCGCTCGTCGATGCGGACGTGCAACCGGACCCGACCGGCGCGGTCGGCGTCCTGCAGGGCGAAGGCCAGCGGAGCGTTCCGCGATCCGGGGCACAGCACCACGTCGCGCACGCCGCCGCGGATCAGCTCGTCAACGACGACGCGGGCCTGGGTCGTCGAGGGGTTCACCCATACAGGGTGTCACATCGGTGACGACGCGCTCAGGCCTTGACGCCGGCGAGGAACTGCAGCGCCGCGGAGTTGACGGCTTGCGGCCGCTCCAGGAAGCCGAGATGGCCGGCGTCCGGGATCTGCAGGTACCGCCCGTTGGGCAGAGCGTCGGCGACCTCCCGGCCCAGATGGGGCGGCGTGACCACGTCGTCGCCGAAACCGATCACCAGTACCGGGGCGGCGACGCTGCGGTACGCGGGCAGCCGGTTGGTCTGCGGAGAGACGTCCAGCTGGCAGCGCAGGCCCGGTGTCTGCTTGATCGGCCAGGTGGAGAACATCGCGATCCAGTCGGCGACGGCGGCATCGTCGTTGATCGTCTTGCGCGAGAAGCTCTCCAGCAGACGCGACCGCGCGTCGTAGGAGGGCGGCAGCCGGGCACCCGACTCGTACAGCTCGACTTCGGCGTCGTGAAAGAACTGGCGGGCATGGTCGAGGCGGCCGCGGGTGGCCATCAGCACGGCGGAGCTGACCAGCTCGGGCCTGACCACCATGAGCTCCTGGGCGATGAACGCACCCATCGACATCCCGACGATACGAGCCGGCGCGGCGTCCAGCGACTCGATCAACGCGGCAGTGTCGGCGACCATCGTCTGCGTGGTGAATGCCTCGGCATTCTCGGTGGCGCCGATCCCGCGGTTGTCGAAGGTGATGACCCGGTAGCCCGCCTCCAGAAACGCCGGCACCTGGTGCGGCAGCCAGGTGCGCCCGGGGCCGCCACGGCCGGAGATGAAGACGACGGGCTCACCGGATCCTCGATCGTCGTAAGCCAGGTTGATCACCCGACCGACGGTACAGGTGCCCAGGTGCGCCGCTGTCCGCTAGACCGAGGGGCCGGCAACGCGATGCCACCAGGGGACGCGGCGGGCGAGCGGGATGTCCAGCGTTACGCGACGGTCGAGTGAGTGCTCGAGTGTCACCAGCAGGGCCAGGAAGACGAGCACGTAGATGATCGAGGTCCCGATGTCGGTCGCGCCCGCGGTGTAGGGCCCGCCGAAGCCCTCGGCCGTCGACCAGATGCCCAGGCTGTAGAGGGCGCCGCCGAGGTAGACGGCGCGGCGGGCCAACCCGGTCAGCAGCAGGATCGCGATCACCGTCTCGGCGACGGCAATGAGATACCCCCACAACTGCGGTTCCGGGCGCATCAGGTCGATCCAGAGGTGAAACCACGGCATCAGCCAGTTCGGCTGGCCCTGGGCCGCAGCGACCATGCTCGGCAGCATGGTGGCGCGGAACCCGGGCTGCCACTTCAGCCACGCGTCGATCGCCCAGACCACGCCGAACGCGATGCGCAGTGCGGTGGCGGCGGTCTGGGTGCGGGTGCTGGCCGCAGCGTTTTCCACGGCCGTCACGCTACCGGGTTCAGCAGCCGGAAACAGGCGACGCCGCGGTCAGCTCGTCGTACTGCCCGGCGCGCCGCCGCCGCCGGGGCCGACGAGGCCACCGCCTGGGCCGCCGGCACCGATTGAACCCCCGGAACCGTCAAGGCCTCCCGCACCGCCGTGAACGGTGTAGAGACCGTCACCGCCGGACTGGCCGGGCTTGCCGACCCCGCCGCCGGAACCGGGACCTCCGGCTCCGCCGTCACCGCCGGACGCGCCGAGGCCACCGGAAACGCCCCCGCCGCCCCCGCCGCCCCCGTAGTACCCGGCTCCCCCCATTCCGCCGTTGCCGCCGTCGCCGTTTCGTCCGTAGGACCCGTCGCCGGCACCTCCACTGCCTTCACCTGGATTTCCGCCGATGCCGCCACCGCCGCCACCACCGCCGCCGGAACCGGTCATCGGTAACGTCCCGGTCTCATTGCCGTCACCGCCGTGGCCGCCGGTGCCACCGGCTCCGCCGTCACCGCCGTATCCCTTAACACCGCCGCCGCCGCCGTCACCGCCGATTCCGGCACCGCCGCCGCCACCACCACCGACGGTGGCGGTTCCGGCGCCGCCGCGGCCACCGTTACCCCCCGCCCCGCCGGCACCGCCGGTCGCGACCTGCTGCGACGATGCCAGCGGACTGCCGGCGACACCGCCGTTGCCGCCGTTGCCGCCGAACCCGCCGTACCCCTCACTACCCCCGCTCGAGGTCGTGCCGCCCAAGCCGCCCGCACCGCCCACGCCGCCCACGCCGCCGTCACCCGGGTTGCCCGCGTGGCCGGTCGGGGCCGCCGCCGCTCCCGGAGCTCCGCCGGCCCCGCCGTCACCGCCGGTGCCGCCCGGGCCGCCCTGCGCCATCGTTGCGTCGGCACCACCTGAGGCGCCGATGCCGCCGGTTCCGCCTTGGCCCCCACTGCCACCAACACCGCCGTTGCCGCCGTTGCCTGTCACCGTCCCGCCGGTCCCGCCGGCACCGCCGGCACCGCCGTTACCGCCGTCGGATCCCGGGAACCCGCTCCCTCCAGTGGCGCCGGTGACACCGGGACCGCCTTGGCCACCTTGCCCGCCGTTGCCGCCGTTTCCTTCCGACACGGCGTTCCCACCGGTTCCGCCGATACCCCCTGCACCGCCGGTGCCGGGAAACCCGGAGTCCGCCGCGCTGTTTCCGACAGCGCCTCCAGCACCGGAACCGCCGTAACCGCCGCGACCGGCAACACCGCCGTCGCCGCCGTTACCGGACACCGCGCCGCCAGAACCGCCGGCGCCCCCGGAGCCGCCTGTCCCGCCGACGCCGCCGTGGCCACCCGCCGCGTTCGTGGCGATGCTCGCGGCGCCCGCGCCGCCAGTACCGCCACTGCCGCCGGCTCCGCCCGCGCCGCCGTTGCCGACGTTTCCAGCAACGCCCCCCACACCACCGGCTCCGCCCAAGCCACCGACCCCGCCCTGACCACCCGCACCGTTGACGTAGTTGTTGGCGATACCGCCTTTCATCCCAGACCCGCCGACTCCGCCCGACCCGCCGGACCCACCGGCCCCACCGGTGCCGCCGTCGCCGGCGATCGACCCGCCGGCACCACCATGGCCGCCGGTTCCCCCAGCCCCGCCCGAAGCGCCGGCGCCCCCGTTGCCGCCCGGTGACGACGCGTTCGCCCCCGCCGCCCCGGCCGCCCCGTTGCCGCCGGTCCCGCCGGCACCCCCGACGCCGTAGTACCCGGCGGCCCCGCCGTTGCCGCCGTCACCGCCGGCGTGGCCCGCCGCGGTCGCATCAGCGCCGGCACCACCGGCACCACCGTCGCCACCCGACTGGCTCATCACCCCAGCCGAACCGGTCGCCCCGTCCACGTAGCCGTCCCCACCAGCGCCGCGAGTGCCTCCAGCGCCTTGATTTCCTCCGGTCCCACCTGAACCGCCGTTGCCGGTGCCGCCGTCGGCGAACGAGCCCGCGGCACCAACCCCGCCGTTACCCGCCCTGCCACCGGTGCCTCCGTCGCCACCGGCCCCGCCGTTACCCTGAACCCCAGCAACACCGTGGCTGGCCGACCCGCCAGCCCCGCCGGTACCGCCGACGCCACCGGAACCGCCTACACCGCCGTCCCCGCCGGACCCGCCGACACCGCCGTTGACACCAGCAACCCCCGTAGCGCCATTGCCCCCGCCCCCGCCGGTACCACCCTCGCCGCCGTTGCCACCGTTTCCGCCGACGCCGCCGTTACCGGCGATCGAACCACCAGCACCACCACGGCCGCCGGTTCCCCCGGCCCCGCCGTTACCGCCGTTACCCCCGGTAACGCCGGGCGACAACTCTCTCTCCCCGTGCAGGCCGGCCGCGCCGTTGCCGCCGGTCCCGCCGGCACCGCCGGTTCCGTAATAGCCGGCCGCTCCGCCGTTGCCGCCGTTGCCGCCGTCAGCGCCAGCGG
>NZ_JBYCLC010000291.1:0-6335 GCF_057473685.1 Mycobacterium sp. TH-M116
ATGCGGCTGTATCGAGACCAGGCGGTTGTACTGCGCCAGCACAAGCTCGGCGAAGCCGACCGGATCGTCACCCTACTGACCCGCGAGCACGGGCTGGTTCGCGCAGTGGCCAAGGGCGTGCGCCGCACCCGCAGCAAATTCGGCGCTCGGCTGGAGCCCTTCGCGCACATCGACGTCCAACTGCACCCGGGCCGCAACCTGGACATCGTCACCCAGGTGGTGGCGATCGACTCGTTCGCCACTGACATCGTCAACGACTACGGCCGGTACACCTGCGGGTGCGCCATGCTGGAAACCGCCGAACGCCTCGCCGGCGAGGAGCGGGCACCCATCCCGGCCCTGCACCGGCTCACGGTGAGCGCGCTGCGGGCGGTGGCCGACGGGCACCGTCCCCGCGACCTGCTGCTGGACGCCTACCTGCTGCGCGCCATGGGTGTCGCGGGGTGGGCGCCGGCGCTGGTCGAGTGCGCTCGGTGCGCCACGCCCGGGCCGCACCGAGCGTTTCACATCGCCGCCGGAGGCAGCGTCTGCGCGCACTGCCGTCCGGCCGGTTCCACCACCCCGCCGCCGGGGGTGCTGGACCTGATGTGCGCGTTGCACGACGGCGACTGGGAGGCTGCCCAGGTGGCGCCGCAGTCACAGCGCAGCCATGTCAGCGGACTGGTGGCCGCGCACCTGCAATGGCACCTGGAGCGGCAGCTCAAAACGCTGCCACTGGTCGAGCGGACGTACCGGGTCGACCGCACGGTCGCCGACCTGCGCGCGGCAACAGCCCGGCAGGACCTGGCCTGTGGCTAAAAAAGCCGACAGCACGGCGAAGCCGATCGACTTCCCTCAGTTGCCACCCGCCCCCGACGACTACCCGGTCTTCCCCGACACGTCGAGGTGGCCGGTCGACTTCCCCGAGTTGCCGCCTCCGCCCGGCGGCGGTCCGCGCAGGCCCCCCCAGCACGTTTCGAAGGCGGCCGCGCCGCGAATACCGGCCGACCGGCTGCCCAACCATGTCGCGATCGTGATGGACGGCAACGGCCGCTGGGCCACCCAACGCGGGCTCCACCGTACCGATGGGCACAAGATGGGCGAGGCTGTGGTGATCGACATTGCTTGCGGCGCAATCGAACTCGGTATCAAGTGGCTCAGCCTTTACGCATTCTCCACCGAGAACTGGAAGCGCTCGCCCGAGGAAGTCCGGTTTCTGATGGGTTTCAACCGGGACGTGGTGCGACGGCGCCGCGAAAACCTCAACGAGATGGGCGTCCGGATCCGGTGGGTGGGGTCGCGGCCGCGGTTGTGGCGCAGCGTCATCAACGAACTGGCGATCGCCGAGGCGATGACGGACGGGAATGACGTCATCACCGTCAACTACTGCGTCAACTACGGTGGTCGGACCGAAATCGCTGCAGCAGCAAAGGAAATCGCTCGTGAGGCGGCCGCGGGCCGGCTGAACCCGGATCGCGTCACCGAGTCCACGGTCGCCCGCCACCTGCAGCGGCCCGACATCCCCGATGTCGACCTGTTCCTGCGGACGTCGGGGGAGCAGCGCGCCAGCAACTTCATGCTGTGGCAGGCGGCCTACGCCGAGTACATCTTTTCCGACAAGCTGTGGCCCGATTACGACCGCCGCGACTTGTGGGCAGCTTGCGAGGAATATGCTTCTCGCAACCGGCGATTCGGGAGTGCCTGATTCGGGAGTGTTCAGTGGCGTCATTGCAGGAGCGTCTGGAGTCCGTCCTCGTCGACGTCGTTCCCGCTGACGAGGAACCCGATGGTGCGCTGACGGTCCGCCACGGAGGCACCATCGCGTCGTTGCGGGTGGTCAACATCGCCGAGGACCTCGACCTGGTCTCGCTCACCCAGGTGCTGGCGTGGGATCTGCCGCTCACCGAGAAGGTCGCCGACCAGGTGGCCAGGCAGGCTCGGGACAGCAACTTCGGCAGCGTGACGTTGGTGGAGAAAGCGAACGCCAAACCGGTGCAGCACAATTCCGGCAAGGACGCGGTCAAGAGCGCCGACGTGATCATGCGGTACAACTTCCCCGGCGCCGGTCTGACCGACGACGCCCTGCGCACCCTGGTCCTGCTGGTGCTCGACACCGGCGCCGAGATGGCCCGCCAACTGGCGTCCTGAACGGTCAGGACCTGCACTCCGAGCACAGGCCGAAGATCTCGATGGTGTGGCTGACGTCGGAGAAGCCGTGCTTGGCGGCCACTTCGGCAGCCCACTGTTCGACCTCGTGGTCGCCGACCTCGATCGTGGAGCCGCAGTTGCGGCACACCAGATGGTGGTGATGGTGTTCCGAGCACCTGCGGTAGACCGACTCGCCGGTGTCGGTGCGCAGCGTGTCGACCATCCCCGCCGCCGCCATCGACTGCAGCGCCCGGTACACGGTCGTCAGCCCGATGTTCTCGCCGCGGCGCCGTAGCTCGTCGTGCAACTCCTGCGCCGAGCGGAATTCGTCGAGGGTTTCCAGCAGGGAGGAGATGGCCGCTCGTTGCCGGGTGGAGCGCACACTGGGTCCGGTCATGCGTCTTCGCCGGCGTGGGCGACGGCGTCGACGACGATGTGCGCCAGGTGGTGGTCGGCGAGCCGGTACATCACTTCTCGGCCCGCGCGCTCGCCGGTCACCACGCCCGCCGCCTTGAGGATCTTCAGGTGCTGGCTGACCAGCGGTTGTGGCACGCCCAGTGCGTCGACCAACTCGTGGACGCAGCGGTGGGATTCGCGCAGCTGCAACACGATGGCGATCCGCACGGGCGCGGCCAGCGCGCGCAGCAGTTCGCCGGCGGCGTCGAGGATCTCCCGCGGGGGCGGCACCGGGTACCCGGCGAACGCGTCGTGCTCACCGGGGCCGGCCGGGCCGTGCTCGTGGACGGCCAGACCCAGCTCGGGTCCGCTGTCGCCGTCGGCGGCCGTCGGCGTGCGGGAGGACGTCGCCATGGTGGAGTGATCACCTCGAGAAGTGACGGAAATCGGGACAGCTGACCGCGGTCCCGACGGTACGGCCAGTCTCCACTGTCACATGCATGATGACGCATGTCAAAGACCGGGAGGCCGGTGGATACCATGACTGCAGTTTTGTCCGCGGCGGATCCTCGCCGCACGTGTCTTCCCCGATCCGAGAAGGAGTGCACCGCGCCGTGGCGTCCGTCATCGACACCGTAGTGAACCTCGCCAAACGGCGGGGCTTCGTCTATCCCTCGGGCGAGATCTACGGCGGCACCAGGTCGGCGTGGGATTACGGGCCGCTGGGTGTGGAGCTCAAGGAGAACATCAAGCGGCAGTGGTGGCACTCGGTGATCACCGGCCGTGACGATGTGGTGGGTCTGGACTCCTCGATCATCCTGCCGCGACAGGTCTGGGTGGCCTCCGGCCACGTCGAGGTGTTCCACGATCCGCTGGTCGAATGTCTCAACTGCCACCACCGGCACCGCCAGGACCACATGCAGGAGGCCTATGTGGCCAAGAACGCGGCGAAAAAAGATCTCCCGTCCCCCGACTCGGTGCCGATGAGCGAGATCACCTGCCCGGACTGCGGCACCAAGGGCCAGTGGACCGAGCCGCGCGAGTTCAACATGATGCTCAAGACCCACCTCGGGCCGATCGAGACCGAGGAGGGGGTGCACTATCTGCGGCCGGAGACCGCGCAGGGCATCTTCGTCAACTTCGTCAACGTGATGACGACGGCCCGCAAGAAGCCGCCGTTCGGGATCGGGCAGATCGGCAAGAGCTTCCGCAACGAGATCACCCCGGGCAACTTCATCTTCCGGACCCGCGAGTTCGAACAGATGGAGATGGAGTTTTTCGTCGAGCCGTCGACCGCCAAAAAGTGGCACCAGTACTGGATCGACACCCGCCGGCAGTGGTACGTCGACCTCGGCATCGATCCGCAGAACCTTCGGCTCTACGAACACCCCGCCGAAAAGCTGTCCCACTACTCCGACCGCACCGTCGACATCGAGTACAAGTTCGGCTTCGCCGGCAACCCGTGGGGTGAACTCGAGGGCGTGGCGAACCGGACCGACTTCGACCTGTCCACCCACGCGAAGCACTCCGGCGTGGACCTGTCGTTCTACGACCAGGCCACCGACGCGCGCTACACCCCGTACGTCATCGAGCCCGCGGCCGGGCTGACCCGGTCGTTCATGGCGTTCCTGATCGACGCCTACACCGAGGACGAGGCCCCCAACGCCAAGGGCGGGATGGACAAGCGGACGGTGCTTCGGCTGGACGCGCGGCTGGCGCCGGTCAAGGCGGCGGTGCTGCCGCTGTCGCGGCACGCCGACCTGAGCCCCAAGGCCCGCGACCTGGCCGCCGAGCTGCGCACGTGCTGGACCATCGACTTCGACGACGCCGGCGCCATCGGCCGCCGCTATCGGCGCCAGGACGAGGTCGGCACGCCGTACTGCGTGACGGTGGACTTCGACTCCCTGCAGGACGGCGCCGTGACCGTGCGCGAGCGCGACTCCATGACGCAGGAGCGGGTCGCGATGACTGCCGTCGTCGACTACCTGGCGGTGCGACTCAAGGCGTGCCGGTGATTGTGCCCGCGGCGGTCCTTCGCGTGCGTGCCTGATCGCCTTTGCCGCCGGGTCGCGGCGATCCGTTCAGTGGCGCTCCGAGTCGGCGTCGGAGGGGAATTCTGACCAGGTTCACCCGGATTTTCTTCTGGCGTCATTGTCGCTTTACCGGGCACGGTAGTTGGCACGGTTGCGCAGTCGGGCGGACGAGTGATCGGGAGCTGCCGGAGGTCGGTGCGTCGGTTTAAAAGTTTGGAGAAAGCATGGGTTTTTGCTCGGGAAGTGCTCTACGCTCTATCCATGGCGGTCGGGCACCATCGGCCGTCGCGCAATGACAGTGGAATCTGATTGGTCATCGAAGCCGTTGATCGGCTGAATGTGGTGGGGTGTAGATGTTTCCTTCGTTTCCGTGGTTGCCGCCGGAGATCAATTCGGCGCTGATGTTTTCGGGTGCGGGATCCGGGCCCCTGTTCACGGCATCTTCGGCGTGGAGCAACTTGGCCGCCGACCTGTCCGGCGCGGCCTCGTCCTTCAACTCGGTGGTGACGGGGATGTCCAACGGAGCATGGGCGGGTCCGGCGTCGATGTCGATGGCCGCGGCGGCGGTGCCCTACGTGAGCTGGCTGAACGCGGCCGCGGCGCAGGCCGAGGCGGCGGGCGCGCAGGCGCTGGCGGCCGCGTCGGGCTTCGAGACGGCGCTGGCGGCGACGGTGACCCCGGCGGCCGTGACGGCGAACCGCAGCCAGCTCGCGACGCTGGTGGCGACGAACTTCCTGGGTCAGAACACGCCGGCGATCTTCGCCACCGAGTTCGAGTACGTGGAGATGTGGGCCCAGGACGTGGCCGCCATGTTCGGCTACCACGGGGCGGCGACCGCGGCGGCGGCCATGCTGCCGGCGTTCAGTGCGCCGCCTAATCTGCTGGCCGGCCTCTCGAGCCTGGGGGGCGTGCTCACGGCCCCGCTGACCGGGATGGCCTCGTCGTTGGGCTCGGCCGGAAGTGCGGTGATGTCCAGTGGGGTGCTGGCGCCGGTGACGGGTGTGATCTCCTCGCTGGAGGCGAACCCAGCGTTGCTGTCGGTGGCCGAGATGGGCATGTACCCGCTCAGCATGATGATGTCGCCGATGATGATGCTGGCCAACATGGCAATGCGCGGCGGGGCCGGAGCCGGGGTCGGGGCGGGTGCTGCCGCATCGCTGGCCGGTGCTCCCAAATTCGTCGGCGACGTGACCCCCAAGGGCTTGGGCGGCGCCGGTCTGGGCGGCCTGGGAGCGGCGTCGGCCGGCCTGAGCAAGGCGCGTCTGGTCGGAGCGATGTCGGTGCCGCCGACGTGGCAGGGGTCGTCGCCGGCGCGCATGGTCAGCGCGGCGATGTCGGGTGTGGGCGCCGAAATGCCCGCCGGTGCTGCGGCCGCCATGCCGGCTGGTGGCGGTGGCGGCATGCCCATGATGCCGATGCCGATGGGCGGAGCGGGTGCCGCCGCGGGCGGCATGCCGCTGGGACGCGGCGGGGCCAGCCCGAATCACGTGACCCAGTCCCGGCCGAGCGTCATCCCGCGCACCGGGGTCGGATAAACCGCAGAGTTGGCTGCCGTCGCGCGCCGCAAGCTGCGGCGTGGTGCGGGGTGAGTGAAATGTTGACGTGAAAGGAACCGAACGTGGCTACACGTTTTTTGACTGATCCGCATGAGATGCGGGCGATGGCGGGTCGTTTCGAGACCCATGCGCAGACGGTGGAGGATGAGGCCCGCAAGATGTGGGCGTCGTCGATGAACATCGCCGGTGCGGGCTGGAGTGGGCAGGCGCAGGCCACGTCGTA
>NZ_JBYCLC010000292.1:0-11688 GCF_057473685.1 Mycobacterium sp. TH-M116
CGACGCGGCCATCCCGGTGGTTGCCGTCGACATTCCCAGCGGGATCGACGTGATGACCGGGGCGATCACCGGTCCCGCCGTGACCGCCGCCGTGACCGTCACCTTCGGCGGGCTCAAGCCGGTGCACGCGCTGGCCGACTGCGGCCGCGTGGAACTCATCGACATCGGCCTGGACCTGCCGGGCCCGCCCGCTGTCGAGGCGCTGGGGTTCGAGGCCGCCGACGTGCTGGCGCGCTGGCCGGTGCCCGGTCCCCGGGACGACAAATACACCCAGGGGGTGACCGGCGTGATGGCCGGCTCGTCGACGTACCCGGGTGCGGCCGTACTGTGCACCGGCGCCGCCGTCGCGGCCACCTCCGGCATGGTCCGCTACGCCGGCAGCGCGCACGCCGAGGTACTCGCACGGTGGCCCGAGGTGATCGCCGCACCTACCCCGGCGGCAGTCGGGCGGGTGCAGGCCTGGGTGGCCGGGCCCGGGTTGGGTACCGACGAGACCGGCGCCGGGGCCCTGACGTTCGCGCTGGGCACCGACCTGCCGGTGATCGTCGACGCCGACGGGCTGACCATCCTGGCGACGCGACCCGAGTTGGTGGCCGACCGTGAGGCGCCGACCGTGCTGACTCCCCACGCCGGGGAATTCGCCCGGCTGGCCGGGCACCCGCCCGGCGACGACCGGGTCAGTGCCTGCCGCACGCTGGCCGACGAGTTCGGTGCCACGGTGCTGCTCAAGGGCAATGTCACCGTCATCGCCGACGCCGGCGGCCCCGTTTTCCTCAACCCGGCCGGGCAGTCCTGGGCCGCCACGGCGGGCTCGGGCGACGTGCTGTCCGGGATGATCGGCGCGCTGTTGGCGGCGGGCCTGCCGGGGGCCGAGGCGGCCGCGGCGGCCGCCTTCGTACACGCCCGTGCCGCGGCGTCCTCGGCCGCAGATCCCGGCCCCTCAGACGCGCCGACCTCGGCGTCGAGAATCATCCCGCACATCCGGGCCGCCCTGGCCGCCTTGTAGAAGCAAGGCTGCCGGCCCCAAGACGGCCCCAAGAAAGGAACTGCATGCCCCATCACCCCTCCATGGCCGCGCACTCGATCGCGCCTGCGTACACCAGCCGCCTGTTCACCGCCCCGATCCCGGCGCTGCGCCTGCCCGAGGAGTCGATGAACCCTGATGCCGCGTACCGCTTCGTCCACGACGAATTGATGCTCGACGGCAGCTCGCGGCTGAACCTGGCCACGTTCGTCACCACCTGGATGGACCCCGAGGCCGACAAGCTCATGGCCGAGACGTTCGACAAGAACATGATCGACAAGGACGAGTACCCCGCGACCGCGGCCATCGAGCAGCGTTGCGTGTGCATGGTGGCCGACCTGTTCCATGCCGACGGGCTGCGTGACGACGATCCCCACAGCGCCTGCGGGGTGTCCACGGTCGGCTCCAGCGAGGCGGTGATGCTCGGCGGGCTGGCGATGAAGTGGCGCTGGCGCCAGAAAGTCGGGTCCAAAAAAGGGGGAGGCTGGGCGAAGCGGACCCCGAATCTGGTGATGGGCTCCAACGTCCAGGTCGTGTGGGAGAAGTTCTGCCGCTACTTCGACGTCGAGCCCCGCTACCTGCCGATGGAGGTGGGTCGCTACGTGATCACCCCCGAGCAGGTCGTCGATGCCGTCGACGAGGACACCATCGGCGTGGTGGCGATCCTGGGCACCACCTACACCGGGGAGCTCGAACCCGTCGCCGAGATCTGCGCCGCGCTGGACACACTGGCCGCCGCCGGGGGCGTCGACGTTCCCGTGCACGTCGACGCGGCCAGCGGCGGTTTCGTGGTGCCCTTCTTGCAGCCGGAGCTCAGGTGGGATTTCCGGCTCCCCCGCGTCGTGTCGATCAACGTCAGCGGGCACAAGTACGGGCTGACCTACCCCGGCGTCGGCTTCGTGGTGTGGCGCAGCAACGAGTACCTGCCCGAGGAGCTGGTCTTCCGGGTCAACTACCTCGGCGGGGACATGCCGACCTTCACGCTGAATTTCTCCCGGCCGGGCAACCAGGTGGTCGGGCAGTACTACAACTTTTTGCGCCTGGGTCGCGAGGGTTACACCAAGGTGATGCGGACGCTGTCGGGTACGGCGCGCTGGCTGGCCGAGCAATTGTGCGCCCGCGAGCATTGCGAGGTGATCTCAGACGGCTCGGCGATCCCGGTGGTCGCCTTCAAACTCGCGGGCAACCGTGCGTACACCGAGTTCGACGTCTCCCACGAGCTGCGCAGCTACGGCTGGCAGGTGCCGGCCTACACGATGCCCGACAACGCCGCCGACGTGGCGGTGCTGCGTGTCGTGGTGCGCGAGGGGATGTCGGCCGACTTGGCCCGGGCACTGCACAACGACATGGTGTCTGTGCTGGCGTCGCTGGACAGGGTCGAGCCTGGCGGACGCCACGGCGAACAGCACTTCGCGCACTGACCCGGGTGGCTTGTCACATCCGCCACAGTGGTCCCCGTCGGGAGACGGTGCTCTTTTTGCCCGCCTCGCAGCGACAACGCCTGGCAGGCAGCCTGCGACGCGCGTTGTCGCTCTGAGGCGGGCGCATCGTGTGCCGCTCGGCCCAGAGACTGGTGTGGCGGTTGCGCCCCATGGGCCGCGAGTGACTCGCTGCACGGTGAACGTGCCGGAACGATTCTGGGACAATATCGTCCGTGGCCGTTACGCCGACATCCCTGACGCCAGGCGTTCTGGCCGAGGCCGTGGTTGACCTGGGCGCCATCGAGCACAACGTGCGGGTGCTGCGCGAGCACGCCGGCCACGGCCAGGTGATGGCCGTCGTCAAGGCCGACGGCTACGGCCACGGGGCCACCCGGGTTGCCCGCGCTGCGCTGACCTCGGGGGCTGCCGAGCTGGGCGTGGCCACCGTCGACGAGGCGCTGGCGCTGCGCGCGGACGGGATCGCCGCACCGGTGCTGGCGTGGCTGCACCCACCGGGTATCGACTTCGGTCCCGCCCTGCTGGCCGACATCCAGATCGCCATCTCCTCGCCTCGCCAGCTCGGCGAGCTGCTGGACGCCGCACGCCGCACCGGCCAGACGGCGACCGTCACCGTCAAGGCCGACACCGGGCTGAACCGCAACGGGGTCCTCCCGGCCCAGTTCCCGTCGCTGCTGGACGCGTTGCGCCGGGCCGTGGCCGAAGGCGCCGTGCGGGCGCGCGGGCTGATGTCGCATCTGGTGCACGCCGACCAGCCCGACAGCCCATTCAACGACGTCCAGGCCCGACGGTTCGCCGAGCTTCTCGCGACGGTGCGCGACCAGGGGATGCGGTTCGAGGTTGCCCATCTGTCCAACTCGTCGGCGACGATGTCGCGACCCGACCTGGCTTTCGACCTCGTTCGGCCGGGTATCGCCGTGTACGGCCTCAGCCCGGTCCCCGTGCTCGGCGACATGGGGCTGGTACCGGCGATGACAGTGAAATGCACTGTCGCGCTGGTGAAGGCGATCCGTGCCGGCGAGGGCGTGTCGTATGGCCACACCTGGATCGCCGAACGCGACACCAACCTGGCGCTGCTGCCGATCGGCTACGCAGACGGGGTGTTCCGCATGCTGGGGGGACGCCTCGACGTCCTGATCAACGGCAGGCGGCGGCCCGGCGTCGGACGGATCTGCATGGACCAGTTCCTCGTCGACCTGGGACCCGGAAAGCCTGACGTGGCCGAAGGCGACGAGGCGATCCTGTTCGGGCCTGGCGGCGGTGGCGAACCGACCGCACAGGACTGGGCCGATCTGCTCGGCACCATCCACTACGAGGTGGTGACCAGCCCCCGGGGACGTATCACCAGGACATACCGCGAGGCGGGAACCGTTGAGCGATGACCGAACCCGCCGGCGCCACTGGTTCAGGGCCTGGTTTGCGGGAGGTGCGGGTCTGACCGCGATCGCCGCCATCGTGGGGGCCTCGATCCGCCACTCGGTGACCCAGCGCTCGACCGCCGCCGACGATCCCTACGCCGACGAGGATTTCGACAGGATCGACGCCGACCGCAGCTATGTGGTCACCACCCCGGACGGAGTGGCGCTGGCCGTCTGTGAGACGGGGCCCGTGGACGCCCCGCTGACGATGGTGTTCGTTCACGGCTTCTGCCTGCGTATGGGCGCCTTCCATTTCCAGCGGACCCGGTTGCCCGCGCGGCTGGGGCCGCGGGTGCGAATGGTCTTCTACGACCAACGCGGGCACGGCCGGTCCGGCGAGGGCTTGCCGCAGACCTACACGCTGGCCCAGCTCGGCGAAGACCTGGAAAGTGTGCTGGCAGCGGCGGCGCCGCGTAGGAAGATCGTGCTGGTGGGGCATTCGATGGGCGGTATGACGGTGTTGTCGCACGCCCGCCAGTTCCCCGAGGGATACGGAAAAAGAATCGTCGGCGCGGCGCTGATTTCGTCTGCCGCCGAAGGGCTGCCCCGCTCACCGCTGGGTGAGTTGCTGAAAAATCCTGCGCTGGAGGCGATCCGGCTCACCACCAGGTCCGCACCCAAACTGGTGAACCACGGCCGCACCGTGTCGCGATCAGTGATCGGCCCCGTGCTGCGGGCCGCGTCGTTCAGCGACCTCAAGGTCAGCCGGAGCCTGGACGCGTTCGCGCAGCGCATGATGAACGACACTCCGATCGCCACGCTGGTGGGGTTCCTGGACGCGCTGGAGCAGCACGACGAAACCGCCGGGCTGTGGACGCTGCTGCGGGTCCCGACCCTGGTCGCCTGCGGCGACCACGACCTGCTCACTCCGGATGAATACTCCCGCAAGATGGCTGCGTGTATGCCGTTGTCCGAGTTGGTTATCGTCTCCGGGGCCAGCCACCTGGCACTGCTGGACAGGCCCGAGGCCATCAACGACGGGTTGGTCCGGCTCGTCGAGCGGTCCCGGCCGGGCGCGATGGCCCGGCGCTACCGCCGGATCCGGGAAAGGTTCGGGCGTCGTGACTGAGTCGAGGTTCGGTGCCGGCGTCCCGCCCCGGTGCACCGCCACCTGCGAGCGCGCCGAGGACACGGTCGCGCTGGGGTCCCGGTTGGGCGAGCAGCTGCGCGCTGGTGACGTAGTCGTGCTCTCCGGGCCACTTGGAGCGGGAAAAACGTTGCTGGCCAAGGGGATTGCCGCAGCCATGGACGTCGAGGGCCCGATCACCTCGCCGTCGTATGTGCTGGCGCGGGTGCATCGCCCGCGGCGGCCCGGCGCGCCGGCGATGATCCACGTCGACATGTACCGATTGCTGGACCAGCCCGGAGCCGGCCTGCTGGGGGAACTCGACTCGCTGGACCTCGACACCGAACTGCAGGACGCGGTCGTCGTGGTGGAGTGGGGCGAGGGCCTCGCCGAACGCCTCGCCGAGCGGCACCTCGACGTCCGCCTGGAACGGGTCAGCCATTCCGACGTGCGGCTCGCGACGTGGCGGTGGGCCTCGTGAGCGTCATCCTGACCATCGACACCGCGACCGAGGCGGTGACGGCCGGGGTGGTGCGTCGCGACGATCTGGCCGTGCTGGCCGAGCGGGTCACCATAAGTGCCCGCGCCCACGCCGAACGGCTCACCCCCAACGTGCTCGCCGCGCTCGCCGACGCCGCGCTGAGGATGGTCGATCTCGACGCCGTCGTGGTGGGCTGCGGCCCAGGTCCCTTCACTGGCCTGCGGGTGGGTATGGCCAGCGCCGCCGCCTACGGGCACGCGCTGGGCATCCCGGTGTACGGGGTGTGCAGCCTGGACGCCATCGGCGTGCTCACCACCGGCGAGGTCCTGGTCGTCACCGACGCCCGCCGCCGCGAAATCTACTGGGCCCGTTACCGAGACGGGGTCCGTACCGAGGGTCCGGCCGTCGGGGCGCCGGCCGGCGTCGATCCCGGCACCGCGCGGGCGGTGGCCGGTTCGCCCGAGCACGCGGCGCCATTCGGCCTGCCGCGCTGCGGCCCGGTCCATCCGACACCGGCCGGCCTGGTGGCCGCCGTCGGGGACTGGTCGGCGCCGCCGTCGCCACTGGTGGCGCTGTACCTGCGCCGGCCCGACGCCAAACCCCTGACGGAGCGCCGATGACCGCCTGCGACGGGACCGTGTCCGTCGGCGCGTTGACCCCGGCCGACGCACAGCGGTGCGCTGAACTCGAATCGCAGCTGTTCGACGGTGACGACCCGTGGCCGCCGGCTGCGTTCACGCGCGAACTGGCCGGCCCGCACAACCACTATGTGGGCGCGCGCACCGCCGACGCGTTGGTCGGTTACGCCGGCATCTCGCGACTGGGTCGCAGGCCGCCGTTCGAGTACGAGGTGCACACCATCGGCGTGGACCCCGCCTATCAGGGCCGCGGCATCGGCCGGCGGCTGCTCGAGGAGCTGCTGGCCTTCGCCGACGGGGCTGTGGTGTACCTGGAGGTGCGCACCGACAACGCGGCCGCGATCGCGTTGTACTGCAGTGTGGGGTTCGAGCAGGTCGGCCTGCGCCGCCGCTACTACCGCATCAGCGGCGCCGACGCCTACACGATGCGCAGAGAGGCGCGCCGAAACCCATGACCGTCATCCTGGCCATCGAAAGTTCCTGCGACGAAACCGGAGTCGGCATCGCCCGGCTGGACGGCACCGGCAATGGGGCCACCGTGACACTGCTGGCCGACGCGGTGGCCTCCAGCGTCGACGAGCACGCCCGGTTCGGCGGCGTGGTGCCCGAGATCGCCTCCCGGGCCCACCTGGAGGCGCTCGGCCCCACCATGCGCCGCGCCTTGGCGGCCGCCGGGCTCGAGCGGCCCGACATCGTGGCCGCGACCATCGGGCCCGGTCTGGCCGGAGCCCTGATGGTGGGGGTCGCGGCGGCCAAGGCCTATGCGGCCGCCTGGGGTGTGCCCTTCTACGCCGTCAACCATCTCGGCGGGCATCTGGCCGCCGACGTCTACGAGCACGGCCCGTTACCCGAGTGCGTGGCGCTGCTGGTGTCGGGGGGACACACGCACCTGCTGCACGTGCGTTCGCTCGGCGCGCCGATCGTCGAGCTCGGCAGCACCGTCGACGACGCCGCCGGTGAGGCCTATGACAAGGTGGCGCGGCTGCTGGGTCTGGGCTATCCGGGCGGCAGGGTGCTCGACGAGCTGGCCCGCACCGGAGATCCCGAAGCCGTCGTCTTCCCCCGCGGCATGACCGGGCCGGCCGACGACCCGTGCGCGTTCAGCTTCTCCGGACTGAAAACCGCGGTGGCGCGGTATCTGGAGAGCACCCCGGATTTCCGTGCCGTTGACGTCGCCGCCGGATTCCAGGAAGCCGTTGCCGACGTGTTGACGATGAAAGCGGTGCGGGCCGCCACCCGGGCCGGCGTGTCGACCCTGCTGATCGCCGGGGGAGTCGCCGCGAACTCGCGGCTGCGCGAGCTCGCCGCGCAGCGCTGCGCGCAGGCCGGCCTGACCCTGCGGATCCCCGGGCCGCGGCGCTGCACCGACAACGGGGCGATGATCGCGTCGTTCGCCGCGCATCTGGTGGCTTCGGGCGCGCCGCCATCACCGCTGGATGTGGCCAGCGACCCGGGCCTGCCGGTGGTGCAGAGCCGGTTGCCTTAGATCTGAGGCGCCCACGGTAATGTCCCGTAGCCGGTCGCCTGGGTGACGATCAGCAGGTTGTCGCTGGTTGACCAGGCCTGGGTGAAGATGTCCATCGGGATCAGTTCATCCCGGCCGTTCGGTGTGCCGCTGTCGTTGAGGTGGACGACGTTGTCGGCGGTGTCGACCCCGGTGACGACGACGGCATGGTCGGCCTGTGTGCGTTGCCCTTGGCCCGGGGGATAGTTCCAGATTGTCTCCGCGTTCAGCGCTGCGATGACCTTGTGGCCACCGCTGAGGTAGTCCTCCATCCCTTGCATGGTGTTGCCGGTCGTCATGTCTGACTGGATGCCGTAGCGCTGCAGGAGCATGACCATGTCCTGGGGCGACGTGCCGTCGAAGAAGTACACATCTCCGCCGTGCGCTTCGCTGGGGGTGAAGATTCCGCGCAGTTCGATGCCGATCTGAGTGGGTTCGTGGCCGGTGAGCTGGCCGACCACGTCGGCGACGGCCATCAGGCCGCAGTCTTCCTGATGCTGGTAGCGCCAGTAAGGCGCGGCGGCTTGCGGGTTGCCGTACATCTGGCCGCCCGGGTCGGCGGCGGCCAATCCGGTGTCGGCCCCAGAGGATGCGACGAAGGCCGCGATGAACAACACGGCCGCGACCATGGCGCGCTTGGTGAGCAGGATCCTCGTGAGCATCTGTCCATTATCAACCCGGCGCGAATCTCGGGCAGCGCCCCGCGGGTAGGGGCTCCCAGGGAGGAAGCAACGGGCCCCCCTTGAGTGCTAGCACTCTCATGTATAGAGTGCTAGGTGGCAATCGGACGCCCCCTTGTGCCGGCACCCGCGACGACGGTGCGAGGGTACGGACGACTGCCAGACCACCTAACAAACGGACGGTTCGGGGCCACGCCGCGAACCGACCGCCAACTCCGGCCCGGGCGATGGTCCCGGGCCTGCTACCAACTAACTGGAGGGCTCCCATCGTGGCGAAGGTGAACATCAAGCCACTCGAGGACAAGATTCTCGTGCAGGCCAACGAGGCCGAGACCACGACCGCGTCCGGTCTGGTCATTCCCGACACCGCCAAGGAGAAGCCGCAGGAAGGCACCGTCGTCGCAGTTGGCCCCGGCCGCTGGGACGAGGACGGCGAGAAGCGGATCCCGCTGGACGTGTCCGAGGGTGACACCGTGATCTACAGCAAGTACGGCGGCACCGAGATCAAGTACAACGGCGAGGAGTACCTGATCCTGTCGGCGCGCGACGTGCTCGCTGTCGTATCCAAGTAACCCGTGTTCCGCCCCGGCGATCCCCGTGTGTTCCACGGGTGATTTCCGGGGCGGAATGCGTCAGTAGGTGGGAAGAAGGAACCTGATGAGCAAGCTCATTGCGTACGACGAGGACGCGCGCCGTGCCATCGAGGCGGGTGTGAATGCGCTCGCCGACGCGGTCCGGGTGACCCTGGGGCCGCGCGGTCGCCACGTGGTGATCGCCAAGTCCTGGGGCGGCCCCACGGTCACCAACGACGGTGTCACCGTAGCGCGCGAGATCGACCTGGAGGACCCGTTCGAGAACCTCGGCGCCCAGCTGGTCAAGTCGGTGGCCACCAAGACCAACGACGTCGCGGGAGATGGCACCACCACAGCCACGGTGCTGGCCCAGGCGCTGGTGAAGGGCGGCCTGCGCCTGGTCGCTGCCGGAGTCAACGCGATGGAACTCGGCGCGGGGATCGGCAAGGCCGCCGACGCGGTGTCCGAGGCGCTGCTCGCGTCGGCGACCCCGGTTTCCGGCAAGGAGGGCATCGCACAGGTGGCGACGGTCTCCTCACGCGACGAGCAGATCGGCGAGTTGGTCGGCGAGGCGATGCACAAGGTGGGTACCGACGGCGTCGTCAGTGTCGAGGAATCCTCGACGATGAGCACCGAGCTGGAGTTCACCGAGGGTGTCGGCTTCGACAAGGGTTACTTGTCGGCGTATTTCGTGACCGACTTCGACGCCCAGCAGGCCGTGCTCGAAGACCCGCTGATCCTGTTGCACCAGGAGAAGATCAGCTCGCTGCCCGATCTGCTGCCCATGCTGGAGAAGGTCGCCGAAGCGGGCAAGCCGCTGGTCATCATCGCCGAGGACATCGATGGTGAGGCTCTGGCCACGCTGGTGGTCAACTCGATCCGCAAAACGCTGAAGGCCGTGGCGGTCAAGTCGCCGTTCTTCGGCGACCGGCGCAAGGCGTTCATGGAGGACCTCGCGATCGTCACAGGCGGCCAGGTGGTCAACCCCGACGCCGGCCTGCTGCTGCGCGAGGTCGGGGTCGAGGTCCTGGGCTCGGCCCGCCGGGTGGTGGTCGGCAAGGACGACACCATCATCGTCGACGGCGGCGGTTCCGCCGAGGCGGTGGCCGGCCGCATCAAGCAGCTGCGCGCCGAGGCCGAGGCGAGCGACTCGGACTGGGACCGCGAGAAGCTGCAGGAGCGGCTGGCCAAGCTGGCCGGCGGGGTCGCCGTGCTCAAGGTCGGTGCCGCTACCGAGACGGAACTCAAGAAGCGCAAGGAAAGCGTCGAGGATGCCGTCGCGGCGGCCAAGGCGGCTGTCGAGGAGGGCATCGTGGCCGGCGGTGGTACGGCGCTCATCGGCGCCCGCGAGGCACTGAAAGACCTGCGGGCGTCGCTGACCGGTGACCAGGCGGCGGGGGTCGACGTTTTCTCCGACGCCCTGGCCGCACCGCTGTACTGGATCGCCGACAACGCCGGCCTGGACGGTGCGGTCGTGGTCAACAAGGTCAGCGGACTGCCCGCCGGACACGGCCTCAACGCCGCGACGCTGCGCTACGGCGACCTGATCGCCGACGGCGTCATCGACCCGGTCAAGGTCACCCGGTCGGCGGTGCTCAACGCGGCATCGGTGGCACGGATGGTGCTCACCACCGAGACGGCGGTCGTCGACAAGCCCGCCGAGGAGGAGGGCGACGGCCACGGCCACGGGCACGGGCATCATCACCACTAGTTCGTCACCAAGAGGGCGGGGGCTGGAACCTGTTGTGAGTTCCGGCCCCCGTTCTTGATGCCTCGACCGACGAGTCGAACGATCCACGACCGGCCAAAGCGAAGAAACTAGTTGGGAGCCAACGTGATTGGCGTGTGCGCTTCGGGCAATACCGGGTGGCGTACTCCATCGACGACACCGCGGGCGAGGCAACGGTTTACAACGTGGCCAAGCGCAGCGACGCCTACCGGTGACGCGTTGGCTTCAGGTGCGGCCGGTGTTAGCGTCCGAGTAGCGCCGGGTCAATCGAGTGAGGTCAAACAATGGAAGAACCTCTACTGCTGCACCATCGCGACGAGCGCGGTGTCGTCACACTGACGCTGAACCGCCCGCACGCTTTCAATGCGTTGTCGGAGGCCATGCTCGCGGCGCTCGGCGAGACCGTCGACGCGCTCGCCGACGACGAAGCGGTGCGTGCCGTCGTGCTCGGGGCGTCCGGCGCGGCCTTCTGTGCCGGCCACGACCTGAAGGAGATGCGGGCCGAGCCGTCGCTCGACTATTACCGGAGCCTGTTCGCGCAGTGCACGTCGGTGATGATGGCGCTTCAGCGCCTACCCGTACCGGTGGTCGCGCGGGTCCACGGCCTGGCGACCGCCGCGGGCTGCCAGCTCGTCGCGATGTGCGACCTCGCGGTGGCGAGCCGCGACGCGCGCTTCGCAGTCAGCGGCATCAACGTCGGGCTGTTCTGCGCGACGCCGGGAGTGGCGCTGTCGCGCAATCTGCCCCGCAAAGCCGCCTTCGAGATGCTCGTCACCGGGGAGTTCGTCTCCGCCGAAGAGGCGCGGGTGCTGGGGCTGGTCAACAAAGTAGCCGCAGCCGAGGCGCTGGACGAGGCGGTGGAGGCGCTGGTGGCGAGGGTCGTCGCCAAGCCTCGCGTTGCCGTCGCAATGGGCAAGGCCCTCTTCTACCGCCAGATCGAGGCCGGAATCGAGGCCGCCTACCAGGACGCGGGCGCGACGATGGCCGCCAACATGATGGAGCCCTGCGCGCTCGAGGGCGTCCAGGCCTTCATCGAGAAGCGCCCGCCCCGCTGGACCGGGTGAGGGCCGCGCCGCGGTCGGCGAACCCTCCGGTGCGTCAGAGGCTTGCGATGAGATGCCCACCGCAACCGTGACG
>NZ_JBYCLC010000293.1:0-12083 GCF_057473685.1 Mycobacterium sp. TH-M116
GCGGGATCTGAAGGCCATCCTCGTCGGATGCCAGGCGGTGCAGGCCGACGCCGCGGCGCCGGCCGAGCGGGCGACCGACGTCGTCATCGACGGTTTACGCCCGCCGCGATAAGCCTGCCCCGTTCTTGCACTCGGCATAGGCGAGTGCTAAGAATGACGTTGGCACTCGCCAACGGTGAGTGCTAGGTCGGGACGGTGAGGCCAGTCTGGTCGTCCGTCGCGGGCACTGCGCCCGGCCAGCGTAAGTAATTGGGTTGTCGCCGCCCGGCGACCCCAGTTTCATTCCCGATCCGGAGGAATCACTTCGCAATGGCCAAGATAATTGCGTACGACGAAGAGGCCCGGCGCGGCCTCGAGCGGGGGCTCAACGCCCTCGCCGACGCGGTAAAGGTGACGTTGGGCCCCAAGGGCCGCAACGTCGTCCTGGAGAAGAAGTGGGGTGCCCCCACGATCACCAACGACGGTGTGTCCATCGCCAAGGAGATCGAGCTGGAGGACCCCTACGAGAAGATCGGCGCCGAGCTGGTCAAGGAGGTCGCCAAGAAGACCGACGACGTCGCCGGTGACGGCACGACGACGGCCACGGTGCTGGCCCAGGCACTCGTCAAGGAGGGCCTGCGTAACGTCGCGGCCGGCGCGAACCCGCTGAGCCTCAAGCGCGGCATCGAGAAGGCCGTCGAGAAGGTCACCGAGACCCTGCTCAAGCAGGCCAAGGAGGTCGAGACCAAGGAGCAGATCGCTGCCACCGCGGCCATCTCAGCCGGCGACCAGTCGATCGGCGACCTGATCGCCGAGGCGATGGACAAGGTCGGCAACGAGGGCGTCATCACCGTCGAGGAGTCCAACACCTTCGGCCTGCAGCTCGAGCTCACCGAGGGCATGCGGTTCGACAAGGGTTACATCTCGGGCTACTTCGTCACCGACGCCGAGCGGCAGGAAGCGGTCCTCGAGGACCCCTACATCCTGCTGGTCAGCTCCAAGGTGTCGACCGTCAAGGACCTGCTTCCGCTGCTGGAGAAGGTCATCCAGGCGGGCAAGCCGCTGCTGATCATCGCCGAGGACGTCGAGGGCGAGGCGTTGAGCACCCTCGTCGTCAACAAGATCCGCGGCACTTTCAAGTCGGTGGCCGTCAAGGCGCCCGGCTTCGGTGACCGCCGCAAGGCGATGCTGCAGGACATGGCGATCCTCACCGGTGGTCAGGTGATCAGCGAGGAGGTCGGCCTGTCGCTGGAGAATGCCGACGTCGCCCTGCTCGGCAAGGCCCGCAAGGTCGTCGTCACCAAGGACGAGACCACCATCGTCGAGGGCGCCGGTGACACCGACGCCATCGCCGGGCGGGTGGCCCAGATCCGCAGCGAGATCGAGAACAGCGACTCCGACTACGACCGCGAGAAGCTGCAGGAGCGCCTGGCCAAGCTGGCCGGCGGTGTTGCGGTGATCAAGGCCGGCGCCGCCACCGAGGTGGAGCTCAAGGAGCGCAAGCACCGCATCGAGGACGCGGTCCGCAACGCCAAGGCGGCCGTCGAGGAGGGCATCGTCGCCGGCGGTGGCGTGGCCCTGCTGCACGCGGCGCCGTCTCTGGACGAGCTCAAGCTCGACGGTGACGAGGCGACCGGCGTGAACATCGTGCGGGTGGCGCTGGAGGCACCGCTGAAGCAGATCGCCTTCAACGGTGGCCTGGAGCCCGGCGTGGTGGCCGAGAAGGTCCGCAACTCGCCCGCCGGCACCGGCCTGAACGCCGCCACCGGCGAGTACGAGGACCTGCTCAAGGCCGGCGTCGCCGACCCCGTCAAGGTCACCCGTTCGGCGCTGCAGAACGCGGCGTCCATCGCCGCGCTGTTCCTGACGACGGAGGCCGTCGTCGCCGACAAGCCGGAGAAGGCGGCCGCTCCCGCGGGCGACCCGACCGGCGGCATGGGCGGCATGGACTTCTAAGTCCGACAACCGTAGAATTCCCTGCACGAAAAAGCCCGGTTCCCTTGGGGGCCGGGTTTTTTCGTGTCTCAGGATTCCTCGAGCGGCACGCAGTCGTCCTTGCAGCCGGGCTTGCTCGACGACCCCGGAGCCGCCCTGCGGTGCAGCACCGCATGACTGGGCGCGCTGTTGATGCTGACGGCCCCCTAGACCGGCAGCGAGAACACGACGCAGTCGTGCAGGACTCCCTTGGCCGCTCCGGGTGAGTCGGGGGCGGCGTCACGGTGCAGCAGCGCGCGGTCGGGCACGACGCTCAGGGACGCGGAACCGGGCGTCGCGTCCTGCGCATGCCCGTCGACGATGAGCGAGTAGCCGCCCGGCTCGGTGGGGGGCCACAGCAGGGTGACATCGCCGCGCCGGGCGAGGTTGTCGCGGGTGCTCCCGCCGATGGGGCCGACGTCGAAAGTCCCGTCGCGTAACGTCGGCGCGACCGTCACGGTGTGCACGTGATAGCCGTCGTCGACGGTGATCAGGTATGCGTAGGCGTAGTCGGTGAGAGCGGCGGCGAGCCGCTGGAGGTCCACCTTCTTTTTCGTCCGCATGGTCTCGAGGATAGGCGCCGGGCCTGGCGAAACGGGTTTCTATCCGGGCGGGCTCGGCAGCAGGCTCAGCTCCCTGATGCCCGGGTTCGGACCGGCCGGGGTGCGGTCGGTCTTGTTGAAGAAGCCCGAGGTGGGTATCCCCGGCTCACGAGCGGGCGGATTGCTGCGCATCCCGGTGTCGGCGGTGGGGGCGGCGCCGGCGGGGGTGATGACGCCCGCGGAAGCGGTGGGTACGGCACGCACGCCCACGGAGCCCAAGGCGGGAGGGGCAGCGCCGGCGGGGGCGATGGCGGTGGCGTTCGCGCCGAACGACCCGACGCCGCCGACGGCGGCGGCGGGCTGGTCCACCGGTCCGGCGAAGGGGGCGCCGGCCGCGGCGGGATTGAGCAGTGCAGCGTGGCCCAGGCTCGCGCTCAGCCCGCCGGTGTGGACGGTGGCCGAGCTGAGTAGCCCCGAACCCATGTTGGCGGCGCTCAGTCCGCCGGTGACGTAGCGGCCGGAGCCGAGCATGCCGGCGTCGGGGCCCGCCTGAGCGCTCAGGGCGCTGCTCTGGAAGACGCCCATGTTGGCGGACCCGTTGTTGAACAGCCCCATGTTCATGTTCCCGGCATTGGCCAAGCCGGTGTTGAACGAGCCGGCGTTGCCGATCCCGAAGTTGCCGTTGCCAGAGTTGAAGAAGCCGATGTTGTTGTTACCGGAGTTGAACAGGCCGATGTTCCCGCTCCCCGAGTTGAGGCCGCCGAAGCCGATCTGGTTGTTGCCGGTCAACCCGATGCCGAAATCGTTGTTGCCCATGTTGCCGAGGCCGATGTTTCCGTTTCCGAGATTGCCCCAGCCCAGGTTGTTGTTCCCGAAGTTGCCGACGCCCACGTTCTGGCTGCCGCCGTTGCCGAAACCGAGATTGGCGACATGGCCGCCGATACCGGGCAGAATGCTGGTGAGCTGGCTGCTGCTGAACTGGAAACCGAGCTTGTTCAGGACCTCCCGCCAGGGCGCCAGCTGACCGGCGGCCGCCGAGGCGTCGAAGTGGTAGTTCAACATCGCCGCGACGTCGGCCGCCCACATCTGCTCGTACGCGGCCTCGGTGTCCATGATCGCCGGGGTGTTGAGCCCGAACCAATTCGTGTTTGCCAGCGCTTGCACCAGCATCCGGTTTGACGTGACCAGCGCCGGCTGGATCGTGGCCGCCAACGCCGCCTCGAACGCACCCGCGATCGCCGTCGCCTGGCTTGCTGCCGCTTCGGCGTGGGCCGCCGCCGCGCTCAGCCACCCCGAGTACTGGGTGGCGACCGACAGCATCGCCGTCGCCGAAGCGCCCTGCCACGACGCACTGGCGAGGTCCGTCGTCACCGACAAAAACGACGATGATGACGACGCCAGGTCCTCGGCCAGCCCTTCCCACGCGGTCGCCGCAGCAAGCAGCGGCGCCGCTCCAGGACCGGCGAAGAGTAATGCCGAGTTGATCTCTGGCGGCAACCACGCAAAATGCGGGCTCGTCACTGACCCAACTTAACCGGGACAGCATGCCGTTCGTGGCGTTATCGGGCGGGTGCTGGGGATGACCGCCGGCCGCGAACCAACTTGCCGGGCCGGGCATCGGTGGGGACGCCGTTCTGGGCGATCACCTCGCCGGACACGATCGTGGCGACGTAACCGTCGGCCGTCTGGTCCAGGCGGCGCCCGCCTGCGGGCAGGTCGTGGCGGATGACCGGTTTGTGCAGCCGCAGCGCGGCGTGATCGATGACGTTGAGGTCGGCCTTGCAGCCGACGGCGATGCGGCCGCGGTCACCCAGGCCCGCCACCCGGGCGGGCACCGAGGTCAGCGCGCGCACGGCCTCGGACACGCTGAACCGGCCCGACGTGCGGTCGCGCGCCCAGTGCGTCAGGAAGTACGTCGAGTAGCTGGCGTCGCAGATCATCCCGTAGTGGGCGCCGCCGTCGCCGAGACCGAGGACCACGTCGTCGCGGTGCAGCAACGTGCCGACGGTGTCCAGCGAGTTGTTTGCCAGGTTGCTGGTGGCGACCAGCAGCATGGCGCGTCCGTCGTCGTCGAGCAGCCGGTCGTACGCCTCCTCTTTGGGGTCCACCCCGCGGGCGCGGGCGCGGGCTCCGATGCTTGTCGACGGGTCGGGCTCGTAGTCGGGGTTCTCGCCCAGCGGGTAGATCCAGTCCCACATCTGCGCCACGTACAGGATCGGGTGACCGTGGCCGGGTTTGTCGGCCAGGATGCGCGCGCGCACCTGCGGTTTGCGCATCTCGGCGACCCGTTCGGCCAGCGGCAGGTGCGCGATCTCGCGGTAGCTGGGGTAGAGCACGAACGGGTTGGCGGTGAGCTGCAGCCCGATGATCAGCCCGATCGGGCGCGGTAGCAGCTGGGCGGTGACGTCTCCGCCGGCGGAGTTCGCCTTCTCGATCATCGTGATGGCGTCCTCCCATGTCGGATCGCCTGCGTTGGCCACCACCAGGGTGAACGTGACCGGCAGCCCGACGTCCTCGGCCACGTCGAACACCGCCTGCAGAACCGGCTGGTAACCGCCGGCGGGGATGTCGGGCACGAACTGCAGCAGACCGCCTCCGCCGTCAGCGACACCCCGGGCGATCTGTTCGATCTCCTCCCGCGCGGCGTCGTAACTGGGAATCGGTGATCCGCTCTCGGTCTTGTGGATCGCGAACCGCGACGTCGCGAAACCCAGCGCACCGGCGCGGACCGCCTCGGCTGCCAGCGCCCGCATCGTCGCGAGGTCCTCGGCGGTGGCCGGCTCGCGGTCGGCGCCGCGCCGCCCCATCACGTAGACCCGCAGCGGCGAGTGCGGCAGGTAGGCGGCGACATCGATATCACGGTGTCCCGCCTCTATGGCATCGAGGTATTCGGGGAAGGTCTCCCACGTCCACGGCAGGCCGTCGGTCATGACGACGCCGGGGATGTCCTCGACCCCGGCCATCACGTCGACGAGCACGTCGTGGTCTTCCTGGCGGCATGGCGCGAAGCCGACCCCGCAGTTGCCCATCACCACCGTGGTCACCCCGTGCGCCGACGACGGCGTCAGCCGTTCCGACCAGATGGACTGGCCGTCGTAGTGGGTGTGCAGGTCGACGAAGCCGGGCGTGACCAGCAGCCCGGTGGCGTCGATCTCGCGCGCGGCGGTGTCGCCGTTCAGGGCGCCGACCGCTTTGATGACGCCGTCCTGCACCGCCACGTCGCCGCCGTAGGGCTCACCCCCCAGACCGTCGACGATCGTGCCGTTGCGGATGACGAGGTCGTAGGTCATCTCATCAATCTACGACCGCGCCGGGGGTCGTGCCAGGGCCGCGGCCTGCCGTAATGTCGGCGTTATGGCCGATCCCGACGCCGCCGTTCAGGAACTCCTCCGGGACGCGTTCGCCCGGCTGATCGAACACGTCGACGACCTCACCGACGGACTGACCGACGAGGTGGCCGACTACCGCCCCACCCCGGACGCCAACAGCATCGCCTGGCTGCTCTGGCACAGCGCACGGGTGCAGGACATCCAGCTGGCCCACGTGGCCGGGGTCGAGCAGGTGTGGACCCGCGACGGATGGGTGGAGCGGTTCGGCCTGGACCTGCAGCGCGACGACACCGGCTACGGTCACGGGCCCGACCAGGTCGCCAAGGTGCACGCGCCCGCCGGCCTGCTGTCCGGCTACTACCACGCGGTGCACAAGCTCACCCTCGAATATGTCGCCGGGGTCACGGCCGGCGAGCTGGCCCGCATCGTGGACTCCAACTGGGATCCGCCGGTGACGGCCGGCACCCGGCTGGTGAGTATCATCGACGACTGCGCCCAGCATCTCGGCCAGGCCGCCTACCTGCGGGGGATTCAGTAGGTTCGTCCCCGTGTGGTTCGCGGTGGCGGTGCTGGGTGGCCCGGCGGCGAGGGTCCAGCCTCGTCATACCATCTAGCCGAACGTGAACGAAAACACTTGCAGGCCTTTGCCGACCCGCATGTCGAGGTGGTCGCGGTGGGCGTTCTGGTCGGACACGATCCGGTGCAGCGTGGGCGGCCCGCCGATCGGCGTCGTGGTGGTCGCACCGTCGCGGGTGACGGCGATGCTGCCGGTGCCGCCGACGACCACGTACACGTCCTTGCCGGTGTAGTTCAGCCGGACGGCGGCGTCGTCGCTCTGCGCGGTGGCGCCCTGGTCGTCGATGCTCCAGCGGCCCCGCAGCGCGAAGCGGTTGTCGGGCAACGTCGCCGGGAAGCTGAATGTCGCCGTGCCGGAGTCGTATCGGCCGGCACCGCCGTAGTAGGTGGCCCTGCCCGCGCCCAGGTAGGTCTCGGGCGTCAGACTGGTCCGCGGTGTGTCGTCGGCCGCGCCGGACGCCGAGGGCAGCCGGAGGGCGGGGTCGGCGGTCACCAGCAGCCGGCGGATCAGCGCCTCGGTGCCCTCGTAGTCGCCCTCGCCGAACTTGGTGTGCCGGACGGTGCCGTCGGCGTCGATCAGGTACTCGGCCGGCCAATACAGGTTCTGGTAGCTGTTCCAGGTGGCGTAGTCGTTGTCCAGGGCGACGGGGTAGGTGATGTGCAGCGCGGCGGCCGCGGCGGCCACGTTGGCCGGGACCCGTTCGAAGGCGTACTCCGGGGTGTGCACGCCGATCACCACGAAGCCGTCGTCGCGGTAGCGGTCGTACCAGTCGACGACGTGGGGAATGGCCCGCTGGCAGTTGATGCACGAGTACGCCCAGAAGTCGATCAGGACCACCTTGCCGCGCAGCGAGGCGAGGTCGATCGGCTTGCCGTCCGGGGTGTTCAGCCACCCCGTGATCCCGGTCAGCGCCGGCGCCGGCCCACACTCCTGCAGCCGGTCGGCGCCGTCGATGCAGTCGGCCAGCCGGCCCGCCGCCGCGTCGTTCTTCGTGCCACCGGGGTCGAGCTTTCGTCGAATGTCGTTGGCGCCAAGGTCTTTCTGCATCGCCGCGGTGTAGTCGGGCACCGCGCGCTGCAGCATCGCGGGCAGGTTGAAGACCAGCGCCACGGCCAGCACGATCATCGTTGTCCCGCCGGCGATCCGCACCGCGCGCTGCCGGCGGCGGAACGCGGCGACGCGCTCGGCGACGCGCCGCCCGGCGAGCGCGAAGACCAGCAGCGGCAAGGCGGTGCCGACGGAGAACATCAGGGTCAGGATCAGGACCGGCGCGCCGATCGACGCGGTGCCGCCGGCGACCACGATCGCGGCCAGCACCGGCCCCGCGCACGGCACGTACAGCGCGCCCAGCGTCAAACCGAGGCCGAAACCGCTTCTCCGGGAAGTGAATCGGGGTTGCGGAAGGCGGGCGAACGGGCGCTCGATGAGATGCTGCAGCGGCGGGAAGATCAAGCCCAGGCCGATCAGCGTCAGTGTCACCAGGGCCGCCCACCGGATCGCGTCCTGCGGCAGGTGCAGCGCCGACAGCAGCGCCGAACCGGCGAGGGTGACCACGCCGAAGCTGCACACCAGGCCGGCGATCACCAGATACGGCCGGGCGGAGGACCTTTCACCGGCCGCGCCGACGCCGGAGAAGAACACCACGGGCAGCACCGGCAGGATGCACGGCGAGATGCCGGTGATCAGGCCGCCGAGGAACCCGATGAGCGCGATCGTGTGCACGGGCCGGCCGGCTAGTCGCTGTAGGCGAAGGAGTGATCGGGCGGCCGGACGGTGCTCGCCCGGACCCGCGGCGGCCGCGACCGCACCCGCATCGGCCACCAGAACCAGCGGCCCAGCAGTGCGGCGATGGACGGGGTCATGAACGCGCGCACGATCAGCGTGTCGAACAGCAGGCCCAGGCCGATGGTGGTGCCCACCTGGCCGATGACCCGCACGTCGCTGACGACCATGGAGGCCATGGTGAACGCGAAGACCAGGCCTGCGTTGGTGACGACCTTGCCGGTGCCGCCCATGGACCGGATGATGCCCGTGTTCAGGCCGGCGCCGATCTCCTGTTTGAACCTCGACACCAGCAGCAGGTTGTAGTCCGATCCAACGGCCAGCAGCACGATGACCGACATCGCCAGCACCAGCCAGTGCAGTTCGATGCCGAGAATGTGCTGCCAGAACAGCACCGACAGGCCGAACGACGAACCCAGGGATATCGCCACGGTGCCGACGATGACCGCGGCGGCCACGAAGGCGCGGGTGATGATCAGCATGATGATGAAGATCAGGCACAGCGAGGAGACCCCGGCGATCACCAGGTCCCACTGGGCCCCCTCGGAGATGTCCTTGAACACGGCGCCGGTTCCGCCCAGAGAGATCTCGGCGTCTTCCAGCGGTGTTCCCTTGAGCGACTCCTCGGCCGCGGTCTGGATCTTGTCGATGCTGGCGATCCCCGCGGCCGACGCGGGATCCCCGCGGTGCAGAATGATGAACCTGGCGGCGTGCCCGTCCTCGGACAGGAAGTTGTTCATCGCGCGCTTGAAGTCCTTGTTCGTGAAGACCTCCGGCGGCAGGTAGAACGAGTCGTCGTTCTTGGAGGCGTCGAACGCATGCCCCATCGCCGTCGCGTTGTCGCTCATCTGGTCCATCTGGTCGAAGATGCCCGACATCGTGCTGTGCATGGTGAGCATCATGGTGCGCATGGTGACCATGCTCTCGATCATGGGCGGGAATTGGGCGACCATCTCCGGCATGAGTCGGTCGAGCTCTGTGATGTCACCCACCAGTGTGGTGAGCTGATCGGAGATCTCGTCCACGCCGTCGATCGCGCCGAACACCGAGCGAATCGACCAGCAGACCGGGATGTCGTAACAGTGTTTCTCCCAATAGAGATAGCTGCGGACAGGCCGCCAGAAGTCTTCGAAGTCGGCGATCTCGTCGCGCAGTTCGTCGGTGATCTGCTGCATGGCCTCGGTGTCGCCGACCATGCGGTGGGTGGTGGCGACGAGCCGCGTCATCAGGTCGTACATGCGCTGCATCGTCGCGATCGTCTTGGCCATCTCGTCGGCCTGGATGAGGAGGTCGTTCATCCGGTCGCGCTGGTATTTCATGCTCTGCAGCTGAGCGGCGTTCTGCATGCTGATCTGGAACGGGATCGAGGTGTGGTCCATCGTCGTGCCGTCAGGTCGCGTGATCGCCTGCACGCGGGAGATTCCGGGAACCCGGAAGATGCCCTTGGCCAGCCTGTCCAGGATCAAAAAGTCCGCAGGATTGCGCATGTCGTGATCGGTCTCGATCATCAGGATCTCCGGCTTCATCCGGGCCTGCGAGAAGTGGCGGTCCGCGGCCATGAAGCCGGCGTTGGCGGGGATGAAGGTGGGAAGGTAGTTGCGGTCGTTGTAGTTGGCCTTGTAGCCGGGCAGGGTGAGCAGCCCGACCAGTGCGACCGCACACGTGACGGCCAGGATGGGCAGCGGCCAGCGCACCACCGCCGTGCCGACACGTCGCCAGCCCCGGACCCTGAGCACCCGCTTGGGGTCGAACAGGCCGAACCGGCTGCCCACGGTCAGCACCGCGGGCCCCAGCGTGAGCGCGACCGTCACCGCGACCAGCATCCCGACCGCGCATGGCACGCCCAGGGTCTGGAAGTAGGGCATCCGCGCGAAGCTGAGGCAGAACGTGGCACCGGCGATGGTCAGGCCCGAGCCCAGGATGACGTGGGCGGTCCCCCGGTACATCGTGTAGAAGGCCGACTCCTTGTCCTCGCCGGCCTGGCGGGCCTCCTGGTAGCGGCCGATGATGAAGATTCCGTAGTCGGTGCCGGCCGCGATAGCCAGTGACGTCAGCAGGCTGACCGCGAAGGTGGACAGCCCGATGAGCCCGATATGCCCGACCAGCGCGACCGCACCCCGGGCCGCGGTCAGCTCGAAACCGACGGTGAGCAGTAGCAAAAACACCGTGATCGGCGAACGGTAGACGAACAACAGCATGATCAGGATCACGGCCACCGTCGTCGCAGTGATGCGCAGCATGGACCGGTCGCCGCTGTGGTGCAGGTCGGAGGCCAGCGCTGAGACGCCGGTGACGTAGGCCTTGACCCCTGGCGGTGGGGGTACGGCGGCCACGATCTTGCGGACCGCCTCGACGGATTCGTTGGCCAGCGGCTCGCCCTGGTTACCTGCGAGGTTCACCTGGACGGTCACGGCCTTGCCGTCGTTGCTCTGTGCGCCCGCCGCGGTGAGCGGATCCCCCCAGAAGTCCTGGATGCTGAGCACGTGCCGGGGGTCGGCGCGCAAATTGCGGATCAGGACGTCGTAGAACCGGTGCGCGTCGTCGCCCAAGGGCCGGTTGCTCTCCAGGACGATCATCGCCGAACTGTCGGTCTCGCCCTCCTTGAACGCGTGGCCGATGCGTTTCATGGCCTTGAACGACGGCGCGTCCTCAGGGTTCAGCGACACCGAACGTTCTTGCCCGACCACTTCCAACGAGGGGACGAACACGCTGAGGATGACGGCGACGGCGATCCAGAACAGGATGATCGGCACCGCGAAGACGTGGATGATCCGGGCGAGGAGGGGCCGTTCGGAGTGGTGGGAGCCGGCCGCGGCCGCCGGGGGCGGCGCGCTCACGCGGACTTCACCAGGCAGAAGGTGTAGGCGTTGACCTCGTGGGAGATCCGCTCGGCCTTGACTTCGCCGTCGACTGTGATCCGGCAGCCGAGCGTGTTGCTATCCCCTTGTGCGACGAGGTTTCCCATCACTGCCGCCTTCGTGGTGGTGATGTGCAGCGACCAGGGCAGTCGGGCATCGTCGACGCGCTGCGGGTCGCCGTTGACGTCGAAGTAACTGATGTCCGCGACCGCTCCAGCCGGACCGAAGACGTCGTAGATGATGCGCTTGGGGTTGAACGGCTTGGGGGTTTCGAGGTTGCTGTCGGCGTAGGACTCCCGCTTGGCGGAGCCGAAGTAGCCGTGGACCCGGTACACGACGAATCCCCCGACGACGACCACCGCCAGGACCACCAGCGCAATCCAGGTTCGCGACAGCAACTTGAAGATCGGAGTCCCCTTCACCGGTCGGCGGTTCGGCGGGGCCGACCGGTTCCGCCGCCCGCCCGAGCATGGTCAGCTACGGATCACCGGGTCGTGCCGGCCGCCCCCGGCCCCGGCTGTGTCGTCGCTGCGTTCCGGACACCCGAGCAGACGGCGGTGCGGCTGGTACGCAACCAAGGCTTGCCTAAGTAAATCACGGTGCCGTACCCGGGGTCGGACGGTTGGCCCCTTCCTGCCCGTCCCTGAAGTGTAAGGCATATCGCGTGCGTAACGGCAAGCCCGAGTGGCGCCCGAAGGTCGACAAGTCACGGTGAGCGTCAACGCGGTCGCGCAGGGGGACGGCGACGAAATCGGCCGGCGAATCATCGTGAATGACGTCGTCAAGCACGAAGCGGCGACCGCCGGGATGAACCGCCCAGGCGTTCTGCATAGTGCAATCGGCATCGCCGCGTCGACGGACTACGCGGTCTTCGTCTTCGGGCGCTATCAGGAGGCGCGTTCACGGGGTGAGGACCGCGACAAGGCGTACTTCCCCGCACTACTGCGCGGGCGCGACGGCGAGTTTCGAATTCACCAGAATCGTCGGCGCTGTGCCGTATTCGGACTGGGGAATGGCCGAGACGTTGAAGTCGTCGATCGCG
>NZ_JBYCLC010000294.1:0-7413 GCF_057473685.1 Mycobacterium sp. TH-M116
CCGCCCTGGCGCAGCTTCCACAGCCGATAGCTCAGGGCGAGCACAGCCACGCCCAACACGACGACAAGCGCGACCATGAGCCCCATGGTCGCGCTCATCGGTCGCTAATCGATCGCGCCGACGGCGCGCAATCTGGCGCGGCCCCGTGCGGCGATACGAGGATCGTCGGACTCGGAATCCTGTCTGGCGGAGCTCTCGTCGATCTCCGATTCGAACGCCGCGGATTCGGCAAGAATGCTCACGCCCTCCTCGGTCACCGACAAGAATCCGCCGTCCACCGCGATCCGCAGATCGTCCGCGCCGTCCCGCTCCACGCGCACCACGGCGTCGTCGACCAACTGGGCCACCAGAGGGATGTGGTGAGGCAGGATGCCGATTTCTCCGACGGTGGTGCGGGTGAACAGGAACGTCGCCTCCCCGGACCAGATCTTCCGGTCGACGGCGACAATCTCCACGTTCAGTTCCGCCACCTCACACCGCCTTTCGCCTTGATGCCAGCAAGGTTTCGATCACAGCTTGGCGCCGAGGCTCTCGGCCTTCTTGGCCAGGTCGTCGAGACCGCCGATCAGGAAGAACGCCTGCTCGGGGATGTGGTCGAACTCGCCCTTGGTCAGGCGGTCGAACGCATCGATGGTCTCCTTCAGCGGCACCGTCGAGCCCGGCTGTCCGGTGAACTGTTCGGCGGCCATCATGTTCTGCGAGAGGAATCGCTCGATGCGCCGGGCCCGGTTCACCAACTGCTTGTCTTCCTCGGACAGCTCGTCGATACCGAGGATGGCGATGATGTCCTGAAGGTCCTTGTAGCGCTGCAGCACCCGGATGACCTCCTGGGCCACGCGGTAGTGCTCCTCGCCGACGACACCAGGATCGAGGATCGTCGAGCTGGAAGCCAGCGGGTCGACCGCGGGGAAGATGCCCTTGGAGAAGACCGAACGGGACAGCTCGGTGGTGGCGTCCAAGTGCGCGAACGTCGTTGCCGGCGCCGGGTCGGTGTAGTCGTCGGCGGGTACGTAGACCGCCTGCATCGACGTGATCGAACGCCCACGCGTCGAGGTGATGCGCTCCTGCAGTTCGCCCATCTCGTCGGCCAGCGTCGGCTGGTAACCCACCGCCGACGGCATGCGGCCAAGGAGCGTCGACACCTCGGATCCGGCCTGGGTGAACCGGAAGATGTTGTCGATGAACAGCAGCACATCTTGGCCGGCCTCGTCGCGGAACCACTCCGCCATGGTCAGGGCGGACAGCGCCACCCGCATACGGGTGCCCGGGGGCTCGTCCATCTGACCGAACACCAGCGCGGTGTCCTTGAGCACGTTGGCCTCTTGCAGCTCCACCCACAGGTCGTTGCCCTCGCGAGTGCGCTCCCCCACGCCGGCGAAAACCGACGTACCACCGAAGTTCCGGGCGATACGGTTGATCATCTCCTGGATGAGCACCGTCTTACCCACACCGGCTCCCCCGAACAGCGCGATCTTGCCGCCACGCACGTACGGAGTCAGCAGGTCGACGACCTTCAGACCGGTCTCGAGCATCTCGGTGCGAGGCTCCAACTCCTCGAACGCCGGGGGCTTGCGGTGGATCGACCAGTGCTCGAAGTCTTCCCCGTAACCCGGCTTGTCCAGGCAGCGGCCCAGCACGTCGAAGACGTGACCCTTGACCTCTTGGCCGACCGGCACCGAGATCGGGTTACCGGTGTCGATGACCTCGACACCACGGACCAAGCCATCGGTGGGCTGCATCGAGATGGTGCGCACCAGGTTGTCACCCAAGTGGTGAGCGACCTCAAACGTGAGGGTCTTCGCGAGCTCCTCGTAAGTGATCTCGGCGTGCAGAGCGTTGAACAGCCCCGGCACCGAACCCCGCGGGAACTCGACGTCCACGACCGGCCCGGTGATCCGGACCACGCGGCCGTTGCTCTCGCTCTCGGTCGTTTTCGCGCTCTTGTGGGCAGTAGCAGTCATATCTTTTCGCTTCCTCGTCGGGCCTATCTAGCGCGCGTCGGCGAGCGCATTTGCGCCACCGACGATTTCGCTGATTTCCTGGGTGATCTGTGCCTGCCGCTCGCGGTTCGCCATCAGCGTCAGGGCCTTGATCAGGTCGTCGGCGTTGTCGGTGGCCGACTTCATCGCCCGCTGGCGGGACGCCAGCTCCGATGCCGCGGATTCGAGCAGCGCCTCGTACACACGGGTGGTCAGGTACCTCGGCAGCAGGGACTCGAAAAGCGTCGTCGCATCGGGCTCGAACGAATACAACGTGCGCACTTCGGGCTCTTCCTCGACGTACTCGATCACCATAGGGGCAATCCGGTGCGCCTCCGCCGATTGCGACAACATCGACTTGAACTCGCTGTAGACGATGTGCAGTTCGTCGACACCCGCGGTGTCACGATCGTTGTCGCCCTCGCCGCGGGCACCGAGCATGAACACGTCGACCAAAGCCCCGGCGATCTCGGCGGCGTCCTCGTACTGCGGCTGCTCGGAGAAACCCGTCCACCATTTGGCGATGTCCCAGTTTCGGAACTTGTAGTAGTTGAGAGCTTTACGGCCCACGGTGTAGAGCACCGGAGTCTTGCCTTCTTCTCTCAGCAGAGAAAAGAGTTCTTCGGCGCGCCGGAAGATGCTCGCGTTGTAGGCACCACACAGGCCGCGGTCGGACGTCACCACGAGCACGCCCGCACGCGTGGGCTCTGGACGCTCGACGAGCAGTGGATGATCCAGAGCGGCCTCAGCCGCCAACGTGGTCAGCATCGCCGTGATTTGGAAGGCATAAGGCCTGGCGGATTGGAGACGAGCCTGCGCCCGCCCGATGCGTGACGTGGCGATCAGCTCCTGGGCCTTGGTGATCTTTTTGATCGACCCAGCCGAGCGGATTCGCCCGCGCAACTCGCGAAGTGTGGCAGCCATTGGTTGCTACTTCTTCTCTTTCTTTGCCTTCTTCTCCGGCGCCGGCCTTTTCACCTTCACCGATTCCTTGCCCAGGTCCTCTTCGCTCATGGCACCGACGTGCTCGTCGGGTACCACCGACGCACCGCTTGTGGACCCGAAACTCTTTTTGAAATTCTTGATGACTTTCTCGAGCTTTTCGGCGGTCTCGTCGGAGAGCTTCTGGGTGTCGCGGATACTGCTGAGAATCTGCTCTTCGGACGCCCTGATGTGGTCCAGCAGTTCGGTCTCGAAGCGCCGGACATCCTCGACGGGTACCGAGTCCAGATGCCCGCCGGTGCCGAGGAAGATCGAAACCACCTGTTCCTCGACGGGCATAGGCCGGTACTGCGGCTGCTTGAGCAGTTCCACCAGCCGGGCACCGCGATCCAACTGCGCCTTGGACGTGGCGTCCAGATCGGAAGCGAAGGCGGCAAATGCCTCCAACTCGCGGAACTGTGAGAGGTCCAGGCGGAGGCTTCCCGCCACCTCCTTCATGGCCTTGATCTGCGCTGCGCCACCGACCCGGGACACCGAAACGCCCACGTTGATCGCGGGACGCACGCCCTGGTTGAACAGATCGGATTCCAGGAAGCACTGCCCGTCGGTGATCGAGATGACGTTGGTGGGAATATAGGCCGAGATGTCATTGGCCTTCGTCTCGATGATCGGCAGGCCGGTCATCGAGCCCCCACCGAGTTCGTCGGAAAGCTTGGCGCAGCGCTCCAACATTCGCGAGTGCAGATAGAAAACGTCGCCCGGATAAGCCTCGCGGCCGGGCGGACGGCGCAGCAGCAGCGAGATGGCGCGGTAGGCCTCGGCCTGCTTGCTCAGGTCGTCGAAGACGATCAGCACGTGCTTGCCGTCATACATCCAGTGCTGGGCAATGGCCGAACCGGTAAAGGGCGCAAGCCATTTGAAACCGGCCGAATCGGACGCCGGCGCCGCGACGATCGTGGTGTAGTCCATCGCGCCACCCTCCTCCAGGGCACGGCGAACCGAGGCGATCGTAGTTCCCTTCTGCCCGATGGCGACGTACACGCACCGCACCTGCTTGCTGACGTCGCCGGTCTCCCAGTTCTGCCGCTGGTTGAGGATGGTGTCGACGCACACCGCGGTCTTTCCGGTCTTACGGTCGCCGATGATCAGCTGACGCTGGCCGCGGCCGATCGGAGTCATCGCGTCGATGGCCTTGATACCGGTCTGCAACGGTTCTTTGACGCTCTGCCGCTGCACCACCGACGGCGCCTGGATCTCCAGGGCACGCCGCGTGTCCGTGTTGATGTCGCCCTGACCGTCGATCGGCTGGCCCAGCGGATTGACCACGCGCCCCAAGAACGCGTCGCCGACGGGCACCGAAAGGACTTCGCCGGTACGCTTGACCTGCTGGCCTTCTTGGATCTTTTCGAAGTCACCCAGGATCACCGCTCCGACACTGTGCTCGTCGAGGTTGAGGGCGACGCCGAGAACACCACCGGGAAACTCGAGCAGTTCCTGGGTCATGACGGACGGCAGTCCGTCGACGTGGGCGATGCCATCCCCTGCGTCGACGACAGTGCCGACTTCCTCGCGCGAGGTGTCGGAGCTGAAAGAGCCTACGTACTCTTCGATGGCGCCCTGAATGTCGTCAGCGGAGATTGTCAACTCGGCCATGGCTTTTCGTCTTTCTACTTCTGTTCGCGTGGGTCTTCGATGGGTCTGTAATGAATACTTCGTGTTCAGTCGGGCAACTGAGCCTCGGCTGCGGCCAGGCGCGAGGAGAGCGTTCCGTCGATCACCTCGTCGGCCACCGCGATCCGCAGCCCGCCCAGCAGTGCCGAGTCGATCCGCAGTTGCACGGTCACCGGGTTTCCGTAGATGCGGCCGAGGACCTCGATGAGACGAGCGCGCTGGGCGCCGCTGAGCTCGGCTGCCGCGCCGACTTGCGCGACGACTTCGCCGCGGCGAGCCACCGCGACTTGAGCGAGGAACTGCACCGCCTCCTCGGCCGGCTGACCCCTCAGCAACTCGACCGTATGGGTCAGCAATGCTGACACGATCGGGTTGACGCTGCTGCTCGCGCCGCGAAGAACACTGCGCAGCAGCTGAACTCGTTTCTCGGCCGGAACGACATAGTCACCCAGCAGGATGCCGAGGCGCGGCTGCGCGTCCAGGATCCGGGAGAAACGGAACAACTGTTCTTCGACTTCGCCGGTCTTGTCCTCACGTTCGGCAACCTCCAGCAAGGCTTGCCGCGACAGGTGCTCGATCGCATCGATCAGGTCCGCCTCGGCCGACCAACGCTCGCTGACCGCCGCGCGCAACACCGCGATCGTCGCGTCGCCGACCTTCCCCGACAACAACCGCTCGATCAACCGGACCTGCGGTCCCGAGTCTTCGACCGACAAGGTGAGGTAGCGGGTGACCACCATTTCACTGTCGAGCATCTTGGCCACCGCGACGAGCTCGCCGGCCAGCACGGACAGCCCGTCCTCGTCGAGATCCTCGATGACCGTGCCGAACCGCCCCAACAGGTCCCGCAGTGCCCGGCGGCTGGCCGCACGCATCTTGGTCAGCAGCGGGTACTGGACGTCGGCGGAGGCCGGAGCCATGGCGTCGAGCTCGTCGAGGAACCGGTCCACGGTGGCCGATCGCTGCGCCGCGTCGGCGACGTAGTTGCGCACCAGTTCGGTTGCGCCGCGCACCGATTCGTGGCCGAGTTCCAGCCGGAGCTGCCGGGCCAGCTGAGTCCTCAGCAGCTCGACCTGGCGGGTACCCTGACCCGTGATGCGCTCGGCCTCCACCTCGGCCTGAACCCGAAATTGCTCGGTGATGCGTTTGGCGTCTGACTGGGCCTCTTCGATGACTCGCTTCGACTCCGACTTGGCGTCTTCCACCGCCTTGCTGTGGGCGTTGCTGGCCTCGCCGAGGCGATCTGCGGCGGTGTCTGCGTCACTCAGCTGCTGGCGCACCACATTCTGCCTGGCGGCCATGAGCTTGCGCACCGGGGGCACGACGTACCGCACCACCAGGAACACGATGACCGCGAACCCGACCAACTGTCCGATGAACGTCGACATGCGCGGTTACCGCCCGGACGATCCGGTCGGGGTGGCGACCACGCCGACGTCGACGCCGAGGATTCGGCTGGCCAATGTCGCCGACATGCCTGCCACGTTGGAGCGCAGGTCCAGTTCCACGGCGTCCCTTTCCCGCTTCAATTGCTCTGCGGCCGTTTGCAATGTCGCCATCACCTGTTGCTCGGCACGGGCTCGCGCGTCCTCGACCACCTTACGGCCCTCGGCCCGCGCGCCGTCGCGGTGCGACGACGCCTCGATCCGGGCTTTGGTCAGCACTTCGTCGTAATCGGCCCGGGCGGCTTCGAACTGCTCGTTCGCCTTCTTGTTGTCGGCGAGGGTCTTGGCGACCATCGCGTCGCGCTCGCGCAACACCTTCAGGATCGGCGGTACGACAAACGTGCCGATGACGGCGAGGACGATCAGGAAGATGGCCAGTACGAAGAAAAAGGTGCCGTTGGGAATGAGGAAGTTGTTGCTCTTCCCTTCCTCCGCTGCCTGGCCGGCGGCCAGAACGAGAGTGCTTGCGTCGCCCATCACAGCGAATTAGGTGCCGACCGGGGTAGCGAAGACGAACAACGCCATGAACGCCAGATTGATGAAGTAGGCCGCCTCGACCAGACCGACGGTGATGAAAAACGGCGTGAACAACCGTCCCTGTGCTTCCGGTTGCCGGGCGATGCCCGAAACCAGCGCATTGCCGGCAATGCCATCACCGATGCCGGCACCGATCGCGCCGCCACCCATGATCAGGCCACCGCCGATGAGTGCGGCGGCAGCGACTTGGGGGTCCAGGGCCATTCTTTCCTCCTTTGAGTGGTGGCTGTCTGGTAGCGATCTACCAGGCGCCGATGATGATGCGCGGACGGGGCCGAAGTGCGGCGGACTCAGTCATGGTGTTCTTCGACCTCCATCGCCTGGCTGAAATACAAGATCGTCAAGATGGCGAAGATGAAGGCCTGGATAGCGCCGACGAACAGATCGAAGGCCTTCCATATCGCGTTGGGCGCCCACATGATGTACGGCGGAAACAGTGCGATCAGCGCGACCAGGATGCCGCCGGCAAAGATGTTCCCGAAAAGTCGCAGCGACAAGGAAATTGGCTTCGCGAGTTCTTCGACGAGGTTGATCGGCGCGAGGAAGGCCACGTGCCCCTTGAGCACCGCGATCGGGTGCCCGACGATGCCGCGGCGCCAAATCCCGGCGACGTGGTAGCAGACGAAGACGAACAGGGCCAGCGCCAGCACGTAATTGATGTCCGCGGCGGCCGACTTGAGCAACTCGGTGGTATGTCCCGACGTGTCCGTGTACTGCAGCGGCAGCACCGACAGCCAGTTGGAGATCAGGATGAACACGAAGATCGCGACGGCCAGCGGTAGCACGAAGGGAGCGATCCGCATCCCGATCGCGGCCTCGACCTGGGCGCGCATCTGCTC
>NZ_JBYCLC010000295.1:0-18927 GCF_057473685.1 Mycobacterium sp. TH-M116
GAGAACGACCTGTTGCGCACCGATCTCTTCCGCACCAAGGCGGGTTCGCTGTCGGCCAACGGCAGAAGACTGCTCGATAACCTGGACAGCGCCAAAAAAGCGCCGCTGTGGCGGGTGCTGGTGGCGCTGTCGATCCGACACGTCGGACCGACGGCCGCGCGCGCCCTGGCCACCGAGTTCGGCGGCCTGGACGCGATCACGTCGGCGTCGACCGAGCAGCTGGCCGCGGTCGAGGGCGTGGGACCGACCATCGCCGCCGCGGTCGCCGAGTGGTTCACCGTGGACTGGCACCGCGCGATCGTCGACAAGTGGCGCGCGGCCGGCGTGCGCGTGGCCGACGAGCGTGACACCAGCGTGGCGCGCACCTGCGAGGGACTGACGATCGTGGTCACCGGGTCACTGACCGGATTCTCCCGGGACGGCGCCAAGGAGGAGATCGTGGCGCGCGGCGGCAAGGCCGCCGGTTCGGTGTCGAAGAAGACCGACTTCGTCGTCGCGGGCGACTCACCGGGTTCCAAATACGACAAGGCGGTCGAGCTGGGCGTCCCGATCCTCGACGAGGACGGATTCCGTCGGTTGCTCGAGCAGGGGCCGCCGGACGGGCCGGCCGACGACGGACCGCACAGCCAGTGACCGCACAGCCGGGCTCAGCCCAGCATGGTCGCCACAATCCCGGCGAGATAGCCCAGCCGGGCGACCTCCGACGGGCGGAAGTCGGGGCCGGGGCGGCCCAGTACCACCGCGGTGTGCGGGTCGCCCAGCGGCGCCGCGACCATCGTGGTGTCCATGTCGCGCCACGCCTGCGGCACCCAGTCGCCGGTGTTGTCGAGCGGGGCGGCGTGCTCGATCGGCAGCCAGGGGGCCGAATCGGCTTTGGTCTCGGGGGCGCCCGGGCTGCCGGCGAGGCGGTGCAGCTTTCCGTGCGCGCTGTGCAGGACCGTGCACCAGCTCACGCGCAGCACCCTGGGCGCCTCGTTCGCCAGCACCTGCAGCTTGAGGCCTTTGCCTGCCGCCGCCGCAACGCGGTCGAGAAGCTCCAGTTCGCGATGGGCTTCCAGGCGGCCGGTGTGCGGTCGGATGCTGTCGACCCGCACGCCGGAGAGCGACTCGGCGGCCGTGATGAGTGCGTCGGGCATCGCGCCGGCCGGTAGTTCGATGACCAGGTCGTCGATCGCGTGGCCCGAGGTGCGCTCGACGACGTCGAGCGACAGGATGTCGGCGCCCACCGAACCGAGCGCCACGGCCAGCGACCCGAGGCTGCCCGGACGGTCGGCCAGTTCGATGCGCAACAGATACGACGGCACGGCCAACACTGTCGCACAAGCATGTGTCGGCGGCATTTCGGTGGGGGCTCCTCAGCGGCGCCTGCGGCGCCGCATCGTCGCCCGGCTGGGTCTGATGGCCCGGCTCCTCAGCGGCGCCTGCGGCGCCGCATCGTCGCCCGGCTAGGCTTCTCGCTCGTGTCCCAGATCTCTCGCGACGGGGTCGCGCATCTGGCCCGCCTGTCCCGGCTGGCGCTGACCGATACCGAGCTGGACAGTTTCGCCGGCCAGCTCGACGCCATCCTCAACCACGTCAGCCAGGTCCGCGCGGTCGACGTCAGCGGCGTGGAGGCGACCGACAACCCGCTCAAGGACGTCAACGTGATGCGACCGGACGAGAAGGCGCCCTGCCTGAGCCAGCAGGACGCGCTGGCCGGGGCGCCGGAGGCCGTCGACGGCCGCTTCGCCGTGCCGCAGATCCTGGGGGACGCCGAGTGAACGAGGCCATCCGGCTGGACGCCGCGACCCTGGCCGCCAAGATCGCCGCCAGAGAGCTGTCGTCGGCAGAGGTCACGCAGGCGTGCCTGGACCAGATCGAGGCCACTGACCACCGCTACCACGCATTCCTGCACGTGGCGGCCGACGAGGCGTTGGCCGCGGCGGCCGCGGTCGACCAGGCGGTGGCCGCCGGCGAGCGGCTGCCCTCGCCGCTGGCCGGAGTCCCGCTCGCACTCAAGGACGTGTTCACCGCGGTGGATATGCCCACCACCTGCGGCTCGAAGATCCTTGCGGGCTGGCGTGCACCCTACGACGCCACCGTCACGCTGCGCCTGCGCGCGGCCGGCATCCCGATCCTGGGCAAGACCAACATGGACGAGTTCGCGATGGGGTCCTCGACGGAGAACTCCGCCTACGGGCCCACCCGCAACCCGTGGGACGTCGAGCGGGTGCCCGGCGGCTCCGGCGGCGGCAGCGCGGCGGCGCTGGCCGCATTTCAGGCGCCCCTGGCGATGGGATCCGATACGGGGGGCTCGATCCGCCAACCGGCCGCACTGACCGCGACCGTGGGCGTCAAGCCCACCTATGGCACGGTGTCCCGCTACGGGCTGGTGGCCTGCGCGTCGTCGCTTGACCAGGGCGGCCCGTGTGCGCGCACCGTGCTCGACACCGCGTTGCTGCACCAGGTGATCGCCGGGCACGATCACCGCGACTCCACCTCCCTGGACGTGGCGGTGCCCGACGTGGTCGGTGCCGCCCGCGCCGGTGCGGGCGGTGACCTGCGGGGCGTGCGCGTCGGGGTGGTGCGCCAGCTGCGCGGCGAGGGCTACCAGCCGGGGGTGTTGGCATCGTTTCAGGCTGCGGTGGACCGGCTGACCGCGCTGGGTGCCGCGGTGAGCGAAGTCGACTGTCCGCACTTCGATTACGCGCTGTCCGCCTACTACCTGATCCTGCCGTCGGAGGTGTCTTCCAACCTGGCGCGGTTCGACGCGATGCGCTACGGGCTGCGGGTCGGCGACGACGGCAGCCACAGCGCCGAGGAGGTGATGGCGCTGACCCGCGCGGCCGGTTTCGGGCCCGAGGTCAAGCGGCGCATCATGATCGGCACCTACGCGCTGTCGGCCGGCTATTACGACGCCTACTACAACCAGGCGCAGAAGGTGCGCACGCTGATCGCCCGCGACCTCGACGAGGCCTACCAGGCCGTCGACGTCGTGGTGTCCCCGGCCACGCCGACCACCGCGTTCCGGCTCGGCGAGAAGGTCGACGACCCGCTGGCGATGTACCTGTTCGACCTGTGCACGCTGCCGCTGAACCTGGCCGGGCACTGCGGCATGTCGGTGCCGTCGGGGCTGTCGCCCGACGACGGCCTGCCGGTCGGCCTGCAGATCATGGCGCCCGCCCTGGCCGACGACCGTCTCTACCGGGTGGGCGCCGCCTACGAGGCCGCCCGCGGGCCGCTGCCGTCAGCGCTCTGACGCCGGCACCGGCGCCCGGGTCACACCTCGATCGGTGGGTACAAGCGTTCCAACGAGAACTGACGATCCCGATGGGCCGACCACGAACTGGCCGCCAGCGACGCGACGAGCACGGCGGTCAGCACGCCCACCGAGATCCACAGCCTGGCGTCGGCACCACCCACCGTCAGTTGCCGAAGACCGTTGACCGCGTAGGTCATCGGATCGTAGGGATGCAGGATCTGAAACGGCTTCGCCGTTGTCTCCACCGGGTACACACCGCCTGACGACACCAGCTGGAACATCAAGAATGCCAGCGTGAGCACGCGACCCACCGCAACGCCGAACACCGCGTTGAACGCCTGGATCAAGGCCAGGAAGGCGGCCGCGATCAGGATCAGGAAGCCCACCGTGCCCAGGGCGTACACGGCGTTGAGCCCTACCCCGAAATGTACGACGGCGTACATCAGCGCCACCTGGGTCACCGCCAGCAGCAGGGCCGGCCAGTATGACGCCAGCACCACCCGCAGTGCGCCCAGCCCACTGACGATCGCGCGGGTTTGCAGCGGGGTCAGCAACATCCAGATGATCAGCGCGCCGATGAACAGCGCCAGCGGCAGGAAGAACGGTGCGAACCCGGTGCCGAAGGTGGCCGCGTGGTGAGTGAAATCGGATTCGACGCCGACGGGATTCGCCAGGATCTGGGCCACCTGGACGCGCTGTTGGTCGGTCAGTGCCGATATCCGTGTGTCGGCCGCACCAAGACCCGCGGCCAACTGCTGTGCACCGTCGTGGAGTCGGGCACTGCCGTCCGACAGTTGCGCCAGTCCGGTGCTGAGCTTGTGCGCGCCGGCATCGAGGTCGGATGCGCCGGTGCGCAATGCGACCAGATCGGATTTGATCCCGCCGTCGAGCGCTCGGGTGATCAACGTGCGCAGCCGGCTGTTGGGGTCGGCCAGATCGCTTTCCAGCTGCGTGGCGTTGCCACGCAGTCGGGCCAAACCGTCGTCGGTGGCCGGGTCCATCCCCTTGGCGTCGAGCAGACGCTGCGCGCCGGCCAGCGTGTCGCCGAGTCCCCGCACGCTCGGATCCGGATTGGCGCGCAGCCCGTCCACCACCTGGTTGACGATCCCGGCGGCTTGCCGGTAGTCGACGTTGAGTGCCGCAAGACGGTCGGTGACGTTCGTGAGGTTGCCGCTCAGTTGCGTCGCGACGGCGCCGGCCTCATTCGGGTCGAGACCCAGTGCGGCGAGATCGTCCACCATTTTCAGCAACGGGTCGCTGGCCTGCCCGACTCCGGCTGCCAACCGGTGGGCGCCATCGGCCAGCGCGGCCGATCCGTCACGCGCGGTGGCAAGATTCTGCGCGAGCATGCCGGACCCATCGGCCAGTTGGCCGGCGCCGCCGGAGGCCTTCTCGACGTCGCCGGTGATCTGGTTCAGGGCGGTGCCGATGACCTGCTCGCCGACCTTGGCGCTGACCTGGTTGAGCACTTCCCGGGCTGCGTTCTGCCCCATCACCGACGCCAGATAGTTGTTGGCGTCGTTGAAACGGAAGTCGATCTGGGCCTTGCGGGGATGCGGCCCGGCGGGCGAGACGACGGCTTCGCTGAAGTCGGCCGGGAGTGTGATCGAGAAGTAGTAGCTGCCGTCGGCGACACCTTTGGCGGCCTCGGCTTCCGACATCTGGTGCAAGGCGAGCTGGCCGGATCCCAGCAGCGCGGCGGCCACCTGGTCGCCGGCGTGTAGCTCGTGGCCCGCCACGGCTGCACCCCGATCCTCGTCGACCAGTGCGACAGGGATTTTGTCGATCGCGGCGAACGGGTTCCAGAACGCCCACAGGTACATCGCACCGTACAGCAGCGGCAGCACGATGATCGCGAGCAGCGCCACGCGCGGCATGGTGCCCCGGGAGTAGCGTTTGAGATCGGTCCCCAACGACATTCCGGCAAGCATGATCAGTCGTCGCCTTTCTGCTCTCCGATGCCGACCGGCTCGGTGGATCCCGCGTCATCCAGACCCGCGACCGGGAGTTGTGCCCGGATGCCCAGATCGTCGGCGACGGGGTTGACCGTCGCGGTGACCAACGTCTGATGCTCCCCGAGTTTGACCAGCCGGCGGATCAGGGTTTCTCGGCTGCGGTGGCTGGCCACTTGGTCGAGGTCGCCGACCGCCAGCAGTGGCGGCCGGGCGGTGTTGGCCAGTGCGATGCGCAGCAGCAGTCTGTCCAGTTCGTCGAGTTGGTCGACGTAAGCGCTCAGCCGCGGCAGCGGCAGCTCGCCGAACACCGGCCGGCACAGGGCTTCGTATTCCGTTTGGGTTGCCCGCCGCACCAACCGGTACCAGCGTGCGTTCCAGCGGCACTGCTCGGTGACCAGGTCCCTGACGGTGACCGACTCGAACACCGCGTCGAGTTGTTCGACACCCGCCAGGGCGGACACCCCGAAAATGTCGCGGGCCTTGGTGCGGCCGAAAACCGTGATCGTGCCGGTCGTCGGTTTCATCCGGCCGGCGAGGATCATCAGCAGGGCCGTCTGACCCGGTCCGGGGCGCGCTGTCAACACGGTCACGCCGCCTGCCTCGACGTCGAGGTCAAGAGGCGCGAACACTTGTCCCCACGGCCCTTTCATCGAGATCCCGCGCGCCACGACTGCGTGAACCGGCTCGTGGTGTTCGGCTCCGCTTTCCGGCACGGATGCTCTCCTCGACTTCGCGGGACTTCGGCTTCTCTGAACTCGGGTTGACTTCGGTGGCACTGCGGAGTGCTGCGAGGCCTCGAGGCCATCAAAGCAGACGGAAACTCGTTGCGGCGGGCGACGCTGCGGGTCACCACCATCGGGCACCGTGCTTTCATGTCCGCCGACACCGCCGCGGGGATCCAGCAGTGCAAGATGAGGACATGCGAATCGGAATTCTCACGGGAGGCGGCGACTGCCCCGGCCTCAATGCCGTCATCCGGGCGGTGGTGCGCACCTGCGACGCCCGCTACGGCTCCTCGGTGGTCGGGTTCTCCGACGGATGGCGCGGCCTGCTGGAGAACCGCCGCATCCAGCTGCAGAACGACGACCGCAACGACCGGCTGCTCGCCAAGGGCGGAACGATGCTGGGCACCGCGCGCGTGCACCCCGACAAGCTGCGGGCCGGGCTGGACCAGATCAAGCAGACCCTGGATGACAACGGCATCGACGTGCTGATCCCCATCGGCGGGGAAGGTACCCTGACGGCCGCGCACTGGCTGTCGGAGCAGAACGTTCCGGTGGTCGGTGTGCCGAAGACCATTGACAACGACATCGATTGCACCGACGTTACTTTCGGCCACGACACCGCGTTGACCGTGGCCACCGACGCCATCGACCGTTTGCACAGCACCGCCGAATCCCATCAGCGGGTGATGCTTGTCGAGGTGATGGGCAGGCACGCGGGCTGGATAGCGCTGAACGCCGGGCTGGCCTCCGGCGCGCACATGACGCTCATCCCCGAACAGCCCTTCGACATCGAGGAGGTGTGCCGGCTGGTCAAACGCCGCTTCCAGCGTGGGGATTCGCACTTCATCTGTGTGGTGGCCGAAGGGGCCAAGCCGGTGGCGGGGTCTATCGCGTTGCGCGAGGGCGGGATCGACGAGTTCGGCCATGAGCGTTTCACCGGTGTGGCAGCTCAGCTGGCCGTCGAGGTGGAAAAGCGGATCAACAAGGAGGTGCGGGTGACGGTGTTGGGCCACGTGCAGCGCGGCGGCACCCCGACAGCCTACGACCGGGTGCTGGCCACCCGGTTCGGCGTCAACGCCGCCGACGCCGCGCACGCCGGCGAATACGGGCAGATGGTGTCGCTGCGCGGGCAGGACATCGGGCGGGTACCACTGGCCGACGCGGTGCGCCAACTCAAACTGGTGCCCCCCAGCCGCTACGACGACGCCGCCGCCTTCTTCGGATGATGCCGGTCCGGTGCGCCTCCCGGCGCCGTCGCACAGCGACCGCGCCGGATCACCCGAGCGGACGAGCCGGCTGCCATGGTCCCCGGTGCGCGCTCCAGCGGCGCCACTAGGATCGGCATATGTCCGTTGCTGCCGACGCAGAACTGCTGGATTACGACGACGTCGTCGCGCGCTTCGACCCGGTGCTCGGGCTCGAGGTGCACGTCGAGCTGTCCACCGCGACCAAGATGTTCTGCGGCTGCGCCACCGACTTCGGCGCCGAACCCAACACCCAGGTGTGCCCGGTCTGCCTGGGTCTGCCCGGCTCGCTGCCGGTGCTCAACCGTGCCGCAGTGGAATCGGCGATCCGGATCGGGCTGGCCCTGAATTGTGAGATCGTGCCCTGGTGCCGCTTCGCCCGGAAGAACTACTTCTACCCGGACATGCCGAAGAACTATCAGATCTCGCAGTACGACGAGCCGATCGCCGTCAACGGCTACCTTGAGGCGCCGCTGGAAGACGGCACCACCTGGCGGGTCGAGATCGAGCGGGCGCACATGGAGGAGGACACCGGGAAGCTGACCCACCTGGGCAGTGAGACCGGGCGCATCCACGGGGCGACGACGTCGCTGATCGACTACAACCGGGCCGGCGTGCCACTGATCGAGATCGTCACCAAGCCGATCGTCGGGACCGGGGCACGGGCCCCCCAGATCGCCCGGGCCTACGTGACGGCATTGCGAGACCTGTTGCGGGCACTGGGTGTTTCCGATGTCCGGATGGACCAGGGCTCGATGCGCTGCGACGCCAACGTGTCGCTGAAGCCCACCGGGGCTTCTGAGTTCGGCACCCGTACCGAGACCAAGAACGTCAACTCGCTGCGCAGCGTGGAGGTCGCCGTACGCTACGAAATGCAGCGCCAGGGTGCCGTTTTGACCTCCGGAGGCCGGATCACCCAGGAAACCAGGCACTTTCACGAGGCGGGTTACACCAGCCCGGGCCGCGTCAAGGAGACCGCAGAGGACTATCGCTACTTCCCCGAGCCCGACCTCGAGCCCGTGGCTCCCAGCCGCGATCTGGTCGAGCAGCTGCGGCAGACAATTCCCGAGCTACCGTGGTTGAGCCGCAAGCGGATTCAGCAGGAGTGGGGCGTTTCCGACGAGGTGATGCGCGATCTCGTCAACGCCGGAGCCGTCGAACTGGTCGCCGCGACCGTCGAGCGTGGCGCCTCGCCCGAGCAGGCTCGCGCATGGTGGGGCAACTTCCTGGTGCAGAAGGCCAACGAGGCCGGTGTCTCCCTCGACGAGCTCGCCGTGACGCCGGCCCAGGTCGCCGCCGTCGTGGCACTGGTCGACGAGGGCAAACTGTCCAACAAGCTGGCCCGCCAGGTCGTGGAGGGGGTGCTGGCAGGCGAAGGCGAACCCGAGCAGGTGATGACCGCCCGGGGTCTGGCGCTGGTGCGCGACGACTCGGTGACACAGGCCGCCGTCGAGGAGGCGCTGGCCGCCAATCCCGATGTCGCGGAGAAGATCCGCGGCGGCAAGGTGGCCGCGGCGGGCGCGATCGTCGGCGCGGTCATGAAGGCCACCCGCGGACAGGCCGACGCCGCGCGGGTGCGTGAACTCGTCCTGGCCGCCTGCGGGCAGGGGTAAGGGCTCCGGTCGCTTTCACCCGGACGGACACGCCGAAACCCTGGCGAAAGCCTGCCGCGCGCATCCATGATGTTCACGTGGTGGATGAATCGTTCGAAGACCTCATGGCCATGCTGGATCATCCGGTGTTCGTGGTGACGACCCACGACGACGGCCGGCCCTCGGGGTGTCTGGTCAGCTTCGCCAATCAGGCCAGCGTCGACCCGCCGGGATTCCTGGTCGGCATCGCCAGGAAAAGCCATGGTTTCGAAGCGGCGAGCCGATCGCAGCACCTGGCCGTGCACGTCCTGCCGCGGCAGCACCTTGGGGTCGCCGAACTGTTCGGCGACCAAAACCGGTCGAATGTCGACAGTTTCGATCGTTGTTCGTGGCGCGCGGGTCCACAGGGGATGCCGATCCTCGACGCCGCGATCGCCTGGTTCGTCGGCACGACGGTGGGCCGTCTCGACATCGGGGACCACATGATGTGCCTGCTGACACCCGTCGCCACCTGGGCCCCCGAGTCCTCTGAGGAGCCGCTGTATCTGTCCGACTTCGACGACACCGACCCCGGGCGCGAGGCCTCGCAGCGGCTTTTCGACAGGGCGCCGGCCGATGCGGCGCGCCGGTACGGCGTCAGGTTCACCCTCGGCGGCCTGTGAGCCGGCCGCGATCGGTCACGTCTTGTCGTCGTTGTTGCGGGGGAAGCCGCCGCCCTGCGGGAACAGCGGAAAGACCACGTCGTCGAGTTTCTGGGCGTCTCCGGCGGTCTTGTTGACGGTCGCACCCCACACGTTGCCGTCCGGCGACACCCGCAGCGCCCAGGCGTGGGCGTGGGTGTCCTTGCGCACGACGTCGGGCTCACCGGTGACCGCGCCCGTGGAAGGGGCCAGCCGTACCGCCACCGTGAGCTCGGTATTGATCAGGTTGATCAGCACGGTGCCGTCCATCGCCGCGCAGCCGGCCACTCCGGGCTTGTCCGGCCACGTCCACACCGTGGAGACCTCCGAGGTCTTGGTGATGCGCTGCAGACGGTCCGCTGTCGGGGTGCGGTCGGCGATGTACAACGATCCGTCGACGGGGTCGATGCACAGTCCGCCGCCCGAGCCGATGCCCGACAGGGCCGTCGTCGGCGGCGCCTGGCCCACCGTGGTCGGCTGCTCGATGCGCAGCACCTTGCCGGCCAGCGAATTGGGATCGGCGGCCAGCGCGGGGTCACCCGCGTCGCCGGTCATCACGACCAGGGTGGTGGGGCTGGTGAAGACCAGCGCCCCCATGTTGCCCGTCGCCCCTTTGGGGATGCCGGTCAGGATGTCCTTGGGGATGTCGCCGTCGGCGATGCGGATCACCCGGTTGTCGGTGGGCGTGCTGATGTAGGCGTACATCAGGCGGTCTTGGTTGTAGGTGGGCGAGAGCACGATGTCCATCAGACCGCCGTCCCCGGACGGGTCGACCGGGATGACGGTTTTCACCTTCGGTTCGGCGCTGACCGAGACGTCTTTGACCGCGCCGGTGAGGCGCTCGGCGACCAGCGCGGTTTTGCTGTCCATGCCCATGATGAGGCCGCTGGTGCTGCCCAGGCAGCCCTGCATCACTCCCGGAGCCGGGCACTCCTTGGGGAACGGCGTGGGCGGCAGCGGCGGTGGGGGGGGAGGCGTCGAGCTGGGTTGGGGCTTGAGCTCCGGGTTGGTGGTGAAGGGCTGGGACAGGGCGTCGTTGAACCGTGCGCAACCGCTGGACACCAGCACCACCGCGGAAAGTGCGGCGAGCCCACCCCGCACCCAGCGCCCACAACGCCCTAGTCGCATGACCGACAGGCTACGGACAACTCCGGCGCCGTCGCCACACGCCCGCGCGCGACGCTCCTTGCGGCCCTCCGATGGGACAAATCGGGGCATTCGGGGCCTCGACGGACGATTTCGGCGGTATGAGCGCCGATTGCCGGGCGAAAGCGCCGCTCAAATCCCCAATTCGGGCATAAATGCCCTTACCCTGGCACGCGTGACCAGTCAATCGCATGACGCACCGTGGCAGCGGCCGGACCAATCCCCGGAGCCGACCCCGGGGCGCCCCGCCTCGGCACGTTTGGTCGACCCCGAAGACGACATGACGCCGATCGGGTACCCGGGCGACTTCGGAACCACCACCGTCATCCCGTACGTCGACCCCAACCACACGGGTGGTCACGGCGCCCCGGCATACCACCTTCTCGACAACCAGGAGCCGTTGCCGTACGTCGAACCCCAGATGCCGGCCCGGCCCGCGTCTGTCGAGCCCACCCACATCGATGTCGACGAGGCCGACGAGCGTGAGCACGCCGTCGGCCGCCGCGGCACCCAGCATCTGGGTCTGCTGGTTCTGCGGGTCGGGCTCGGCGTAGTGCTGGGCGCCCACGGATTGCAGAAGTTGTTCGGCTGGTGGGGCGGCTCGGGCGTCACCGGATTCAGGAACTCGCTGTCCGACGTCGGCTACCAGCACGCGGACATTTTGGCCTACGTCAGCGCCGGCGGCGAGGTCGTCGCGGGTGTGCTGCTGGTGCTGGGGCTGTTCACCCCGATCGCCGCGGCAGGCGCGCTCGCGTTCCTGATCAACGGCCTGCTGGCAGGTGTCTCGGCGCGGCCGCACACCCACACCTTGTCGTACTTCCTGCCGGACGGGCACGAGTACCAGATCACGCTGATCGTCCTGGCCGTGGCGGTGATCCTGTGCGGGCCGGGCCGTTACGGCCTGGACGCCGGCCGGGGCTGGGCCCACCGTCCCTTCATCGGTTCGTTCGTCGCCCTGCTGGCCGGCATCGCCGCCGGCATCGGGGTGTGGGTACTGCTCAACGGCGTCAATCCGATCTCCTGACGCCTCAGGCGCCGTCAGACGCGGCCGTCAGAGGTGGCCGTCAGACGTAGGGGTTGGGCACCCTCCCGGAGCTGGCCTCGGTCAGCTTGGGCAGCGAGGCGAAGTCCACCGCCGGCAGTCGCAGGTCCGTGCCGCTCTTGAGGTGTGCGCGCGCCCATGACCCCTTGTGGAAGCGCAGCCCGTCTATCTCCTCCCATCTCGCCGTCCGGCTGCCCAGCAGCGTCCGGACGGTGACCCCCCGGTCGTCGGCGACGGTCCGTAGCCGCACGATCAGCGCGGAGAGCACCACCGGGATCACGAGCAGGGGTGCCGACGGTGGCCAGGCCAGCACCGGGATCAGCAGCCCGAGCGCGAAGAACCCGACGGCCAGGTGCGCGATCGGCGAGATCTTGATCACCGTGGGGGTTTGGGAAGATGATCCGGTAGCCACTCCGGCATCATCCCACCGCGCGATCCGACACCTACCCCGGTGGGCGCCGGATTTGACGGTTGAGCAGTGCGAAGGCTAACGTCGGCCAGTATGGACACCGCCGGAAAGCCCGGGACGCTCCCCGAAATGCTCCCCGAAATGCTCGTAGTAATCGGTCGGCGCGTTGGGGCCTGACCAGCTTTACGGCATTTGAAGCGATCCAGCACCAACGCGCAACCCTCGTGCAGCAGCTGAGCTGACGGGGGTTTTTTGTTGCCCACAGCGAGCCCCCAGAGTGAATAAGGACCAAACGACAGTGAGCGCTCCCACCAGGCCGCACACCCCGCAGCCACCCAGCGCGGCCGACATCGCCTCGGACGCGGTCAAGCCCGCCGCGAAGCCCCCCGCCGTCGGATCGAAAGGTGTTGCGCCGCAGCAACTCACCGGCGCTCAGTCGGTGATCCGGTCGCTGGAGGAACTCGGCGTCGAGGTCATCTTCGGAATTCCCGGCGGCGCCGTGCTTCCCGTCTACGATCCGCTGTTCGACTCCAAGAAGCTGCGCCACGTGCTGGTGCGCCACGAGCAGGGCGCCGGGCATGCCGCCAGCGGCTACGCGCACGCCACCGGCAAGGTCGGGGTGTGCATGGCGACCTCGGGTCCGGGCGCCACCAACCTGGTGACCCCGCTGGCCGACGCGCAGATGGACTCGATCCCCGTGGTCGCCATCACCGGGCAGGTCGGGCGCTCGCTGATCGGGACCGACGCGTTCCAGGAGGCCGACATCTCCGGCATCACGATGCCGATCACCAAACACAACTTCCTGGTCCGCTCCGGCGACGATATTCCCCGGGTGATCGCCGAGGCGTTCCACATCGCCGCCACCGGGCGCCCCGGCGCGGTGCTCGTCGACATCCCCAAGGACGTGCTGCAGGGCCAGTGCACGTTCAGCTGGCCGCCGCGCCTGGACCTGCCCGGCTACAAGCCGAACACCAAGCCGCACAACCGGCAGATCCGCGAGGCCGCCAAGCTGATCGCGGCCGCCCGCAAACCGGTGCTCTACGTCGGCGGCGGCGTCATCCGCGGCGAGGCGACCGAGCAGCTGGCCGAGCTGGCCGAGCTGACCGGCATCCCGGTCGTCACCACGCTGATGGCGCGCGGTGCGTTCCCGGACAGCCACCGCCAGCACCTGGGCATGCCGGGCATGCACGGCACGGTCGCGGCCGTGGCGGGGCTGCAGCGCGCCGACCTGCTGATCGCACTCGGCACCCGGTTCGACGACCGGGTCACCGGCAAGCTGGACACCTTCGCGCCGGAGGCCAAGGTCATCCACGCCGACATCGACCCGGCCGAGATCGGCAAGAACCGGCACGCCGACGTGCCGATCGTCGGTGACGTCAAAGCGGTCATCACCGAACTCATCGCGATGCTGCGCCACCTTGATGCCGCGGGCACGGCCGACCTGACCGACTGGTGGGCCTATCTGGACGACGTCAAGTCGACCTACCCGCTGAGCTACGGCCCGCAGAGCGACGGCAGCCTGAGCCCGGAACTGGTGATCGAGACGCTGGGCCAGAGCGCCGGTCCCGATGCGGTGTACGTCGCCGGCGTCGGCCAGCACCAGATGTGGGCGGCGCAGTTCATCTCCTATGAGAAGCCGCGCACCTGGCTCAACTCCGGGGGACTGGGCACCATGGGGTTCGCCATCCCGGCGGCCATGGGCGCCAAGATGGCCCGCCCCGACGCCGAGGTCTGGGCGATCGACGGCGACGGCTGCTTCCAGATGACCAATCAGGAGCTGGCGACCTGCGCCATCGAGGGTGTGCCGATCAAGGTGGCGCTGATCAACAACGGCAACCTGGGCATGGTGCGCCAGTGGCAGACCCTGTTCTACGCGGAGCGGTACTCGCAGACCGACCTGGCCACCCACTCGCATCGCATCCCGGACTTCGTCAAGCTGGCCGAGGCCCTGGGCTGCGTCGGATTGCGTTGCGAGCGTGCCGAAGACGTGGCCGACGTGATCGCCGCGGCGCGCGCCATCAATGATCGCCCGGTGGTGATCGACTTCATCGTCGGCGCCGACGCCCAGGTCTGGCCGATGGTGGCCGCCGGGACCAGCAACGACGAGATCCAGGCGGCCCGCGGCATCCGGCCGCTGTTCGACGACGAAAGCGAAGGGCACGCCTGATGCACACTCATACGTTGTCCGTGCTCGTCGAGGACAAGCCCGGTGTGCTCGCGCGGGTGGCGGCGTTGTTCTCCCGCCGCGGGTTCAACATCGAGTCGCTGGCCGTCGGCGCCACCGAGAGCAAGGACATGTCGCGGATGACGATCGTCGTCTCTGCCGAGGAGACCCCGCTCGAGCAGGTGACCAAGCAGCTCAACAAGCTGATCAACGTCATCAAGATCGTCGAGCTCGACGAGGGCAATGCGGTGTCTCGCGAGCTGGCGCTGATCAAGGTGCGGGCCGACGCCGGCACCCGCAGCCAGGTGATCGAAGCGGTGAACCTGTTCCGCGCCAAGGTGATCGACGTGTCGCCGGAGGCGCTGACCATCGAGGCCACCGGTGATCGCGGCAAGATCGAGGCGCTGCTGCGGGTGCTGGAGCCGTTCGGTGTCCGCGAGATCGTCCAGTCCGGAGTGGTGTCGCTGTCGCGCGGTCCGCGCGGCCTGGGCACCAAATAGATTTCAGCTGTTGCGAACGAGAAGGAGACAGGGAACGTGCCATCCGAGGCATTGGAGATGTTCTACGACGACGACGCAGACCTGGCGATCATCGCCGGCCGCAAGGTCGGTGTGATCGGCTACGGCAGCCAGGGGCACGCCCACGCGCTGAGCCTGCGCGACTCGGGCGTGCAGGTGAAGGTGGGCCTCAAGGAGGGTTCGAAGTCCCGGGCGAAGGTCGAGGAGCAGGGCCTGCAGGTCGACACCCCCGCCGAGGTCGCCAAGTGGGCAGACGTGATCATGCTGCTGGCCCCCGACACCGCCCAGGCCGAGATCTTCACAAACGACATCGAGCCCAACCTCAAAGACGGCGACGCGTTGTTCTTCGGGCACGGGCTCAACATCCACTTCGGGTTGATCAAGCCGCCGGCCCAGGTCACCATCGCGATGGTCGCCCCGAAGGGCCCCGGGCACCTGGTGCGCCGGCAGTTCGTCGACGGCAAGGGCGTGCCGTGCCTGATCGCCGTCGACCAGGACCCGACCGGGAAGGGTGAGGCGCTGGCGCTGTCCTACGCCAAGGGCATCGGCGGCACCCGCGCCGGCGTCATCAAGACCACGTTCAAAGACGAGACGGAGACCGACCTCTTCGGCGAGCAGGCCGTGTTGTGCGGCGGCACAGAGGAATTGGTGAAGACCGGCTTCGACGTGATGGTGGAGGCGGGTTATCCGCCGGAGATGGCGTACTTCGAGGTGCTGCATGAGCTCAAGCTGATCGTCGATCTGATGTACGAGGGCGGCATCGCCCGGATGAACTACTCGGTGTCCGACACCGCGGAGTTCGGCGGGTACCTGTCGGGGCCCCGCGTCATCGACGCCGGCACCAAGGAGCGGATGCGCGAGATCCTGCGCGACATCCAGAACGGCAGCTTCGTCAAGAAGCTGGTCGCCAACGTCGAGGGCGGCAACAAACAGCTCGAGGAGCTGCGCAAACAGAACGCCGAGCACCCCATCGAGGTCACCGGCAAGAAGCTGCGCGACCTGATGAGCTGGGTGGACCGCCCGATCACCGAGACGGCGTAACCCCGAGCGTCACGCCAGAGTGGCGTTCGGCCAGCATGGTCACTCTGGCGTGACGCTGGGCGACGCGAGGCGCCCTGCGACAGTCACCACCCGGCGGGCCAGGTGGTCCAGGGCGTTCGCGGTGGGATCGTCGATGACCTCGATGTTGTCGTGGGTGGAGACCAGGCTCACCCCGTAGGGGTTGCCGTCGACGAACTTGGCCGGGTCGGTGTACCCCGGCGGCACGATGAAGCCGCCGAAATGCATCAGCGTGAGGTAGAGACTGACCAGCGTGGTCTCCTGCCCGCCGTGCAGGGTGTTCGACGACGTGAAGGCCGCATACACCTTGTCGGCGAGCTTACCCTGCGACCACAGGCCGCCCAGGGAGTCGAGGAAGGCGCGCAATTGTGCTGCGGGGGAGCCGAAGCGGGTCGGCGAACCGAAGATCACCGCATCGGCCCACACGATGTCGTCGCCGGTGGCCGCGGGGAGATCCTTGGTCGCTTCGTAGTTCGCAGTCCACGCCGGGTTGTGCGCGAACGATTCCGGGTCGAGGGTCTCGGTGACGTGGCGCACCCGGACCTCGGCGCCCGCGGACTCGGCCGCCGCGGCGACGCGTCGCGCCATCGTGGTGCCGTGCCCGGTGGCCGAGTAGTAGATGATCGCGAGTCTGGTCATCAGGGCAGCGTAACCGCGCCGGTGGCACCGGCGATATGTCGTCGCGAAAGGTATTGGCGCCGAGGAAAAGCCAGGTGGCTTTCGCGTCCCACCCGCTGATGCGCCGACCGTCCGCCGCGCGCGAAAAACGCAGCCGATAGGCTGACCGCGTGAACTTGCCTATCGTATTGATCGCCGACAAACTCGCACAATCAACCGTCGCCGCGCTCGGGGACCAGGTCGAGGTGCGCTGGGTGGACGGCCCCGACCGCGAGAAGCTGCTGGCCGCTGTGGGTGAAGCCGATGCGCTGCTGGTGCGCTCGGCCACCACCGTCGACGCCGAGGTGCTGGCGGCTGCCCCCAAGCTGAAGATCGTGGCCCGCGCCGGCGTGGGGCTGGACAACGTGGACGTCGGCGCCGCCACCGAGCGCGGCGTGTTGGTGGTCAACGCCCCGACGTCCAACATCCACAGCGCCGCGGAACACGCCATGGCCCTGCTGCTGTCCGCCGCCCGCCAGATCCCGGCCGCCGACGCCTCCCTGCGCGCCCACACCTGGAAACGGTCGTCGTTCTCGGGCACCGAGATTCTCGGCAAGACCGCCGGCATCGTCGGGCTGGGCCGGATCGGGCAACTGGTCGCCCAACGGCTCGCGGCCTTCGGCGCGCACCTCGTGGCCTACGACCCCTACGTGTCAGCGGCCCGCGCCGCGCAGCTCGGCATCGAACTGCTCTCGCTCGACGATCTGCTGGCCCGCGCCGACTTCATCTCGGTGCACCTGCCCAAGACGCCCGAGACGGCGGGGCTGATCGACAAGGAGGCTCTGGCCAAGACCAAGCCGGGCGTCATCATCGTCAACGCCGCGCGCGGCGGCCTGGTGGACGAGGCCGCGCTGGCCGAGGCCATCAGCAGTGGCCACGTCCGCGGCGCCGGTGTCGACGTCTTCGCCAAGGAACCGTGCACCGAGAGCCCGCTGTTCGAGCTGCCGCAGGTGGTGGTGACGCCGCACCTGGGCGCGTCCACGGCCGAGGCTCAGGACCGGGCCGGCACCGACGTCGCGGAAAGCGTGAAGCTGGCCCTGGCCGGGGAGTTCGTCCCGGATGCCGTCAATGTCGGCGGGGGTGCGGTCAACGAAGAGGTGGCGCCCTGGCTGGACCTGGTGCGCAAGCTGGGGGTGCTGGTCGCCGCCCTGTCCAGTGGGCTGCCGGCGTCGGTTTCGGTGCAGGTGCGCGGCGAGTTGGCCGCCGAGGACGTCGAGGTGCTGCGGCTGTCGGCGTTGCGCGGACTGTTCTCGGCCGTCATCGAGGACACCGTGACGTTCGTCAACGCGCCCGCGCTGGCCGAGGAGCGCGGCGTGACCGCCGAGATCACGAAGGCCACGGAGAGCCCCAACCACCGCAGCGTGGTCGACGTGCGGGCGGTCGGCCCGGACGGGTCGACCGTCAACGTGGCCGGCACCTTGTCGGGGCCGCAGCTGACCGAGAAGATCGTTCAGATCAACGGCCGCAACTTCGACCTGCGCGCCGAGGGCACCAACCTGGTGATCAACTACGTCGACCAGCCCGGTGCGCTGGGCAAGATCGGCACCCTGCTGGGCGGAGCCGGGGTGAACATCCACGCCGCGCAGCTGTCCGAGGACACCGAGGGACCGGGAGCGACCATCCTGCTGCGGCTGGACCGGGACGTCCCCGCGGAGGTGCGGTCGGCGATCGCGGCCGCCGTGAGCGCCAACAAGCTCGAAGTGGTCGACCTGTCGTGAACGGCGCCGGCGCGGAGCGGCGTCGATGAAGCTCGCGGTCATCGCCGGCGACGGGATCGGCCCCGAGGTGGTGGCCGAGGCGGTCAAGGTCCTCGACGCGGTACTGCCCGGCGTGCAGAAGACCGACTACGACCTCGGTGCCCGGCGGTACCACGCCACTGGCGAGTTGCTGCCGGAATCGGTGCTCGCCGAACTGCGCGAGCACGACGCCATTCTGCTAGGGGCGATCGGTGATCCCTCGGTGCCCAGCGGGGTGCTGGAGCGAGGACTGTTGCTGCGCATGCGTTTTGCGCTGGACCATCACGTCAACCTGCGGCCGTCCCGGCTCTTTCCGGGTGTGAGCAGCCCGCTCGCCGGAAACCCGCAGATCGACTTCGTGGTGGTGCGTGAGGGAACCGAAGGGCCCTACACCGGTAACGGCGGCGCGATCCGCGTCGGGACGCCCCACGAGGTCGCGACCGAGGTGAGCCTGAACACCGCGTTCGGGGTTCGTCGTGTGGTCGTCGACGCTTTCGAGCGCGCGCAGCGGCGGCGCAAGCACCTGACACTGGTGCACAAGACCAACGTGCTGGCGTTCGCCGGGACGCTGTGGTCGAGGACGGTGGACGAGGTCGGCGCGCAATATCCTGACGTTCAGGTGGCCTACCTGCACGTCGACGCCGCCACCATCTTCCTGGTCACCGATCCGGGGCGCTTCGACGTGATCGTCACCGACAACCTGTTCGGCGACATCATCACCGACCTGGCCGCGGCGGTGTGCGGCGGAATCGGCCTGGC
>NZ_JBYCLC010000296.1:0-2871 GCF_057473685.1 Mycobacterium sp. TH-M116
TTCACCGGCCTGACGCTGCTGGACACCATCCAGGGCACGGTCGGGGCGGTCAGCCTGATCCCCGACGCGCTGACCCCGCACGAGGAGGCGGTGCTGACGAACATCGCGTTCATGGAGTCGGTGCACGCCAAGAGCTACAGCTCGATCTTCTCCACGCTGTGCTCGACCGCCGAGATCGACGACGCGTTCCGCTGGTCGGAGGAGAACCCCAACCTGCAGCGCAAGGCCGACATCGTCATGCAGTACTACCGCGGTGACGAGCCGCTGAAGCGCAAGGTGGCCTCCACGCTGCTGGAGAGCTTCCTGTTCTACTCCGGGTTCTACCTGCCGATGTACTGGTCGAGCCGGGCCAAGCTGACCAACACCGCGGACATGATCCGGCTGATCATCCGCGACGAGGCCGTCCACGGCTACTACATCGGCTACAAGTTCCAGCGCGGCCTGGCGCTGGTCGACGACGCCAAGCGCGCCGAACTCAAGGACTACACCTACGAGTTGCTCTTCGAGCTCTACGACAACGAGGTCGAATACACCCAGGACCTCTACGACCAGGTCGGGCTGACCGAGGACGTCAAGAAGTTCCTGCGCTACAACGCGAACAAGGCGCTGATGAACCTCGGCTACGAGGCGTTGTTCCCGCGCGACGAGACCGACGTGAACCCGGCCATCCTGTCGGCGCTGTCGCCCAACGCCGACGAGAACCACGACTTCTTCTCCGGGTCGGGATCGAGCTACGTGATCGGCAAGGCCGTCAACACCGAAGACGAGGACTGGGACTTCTGAGGACTGGGACTTCTGACGCCGTAGGCCCGTGCCTACGGGGCCGTCAGGCGCAGGCCGGTGACGATCTCCGGCTCGATGGCCACGACGGTGTCGGCGTGGTTCACCCACGGGTGCAGCAGCTGCTCGTAGCGCGCGACCAGACCGGGATCGGTCAGCGTTCGCGCACGGCCCGTGGCAACCACGCTCCAGCCGGTCCGGGTAGCGCTGTCCAGGGCGTCGGCCTCGTAGGCCACGACGACGTGATCGGAACTGCGCACCGCCGCCGACAATGCGGAGCTCAGCCGGCAGCGGATGATGATGACGCCGTCGTCCACCACGTGGTTGACCGGGCGGATCGCCGGCAGCGCCTGCATGTCGAACACCACCCGCCCGAGGTCAACGCTGGCCAGCAGCCGCATCGCCTCGACCCGCTGCAGCGGCTCGGCGCCGGGGGGAAGCTGCGCCAGGCCGAAGCCGCCGTCATACCCGTATTGACTCACATGCTCGATCCTCAAGCCTCGACAACTGGCCGGGTAGGGCCATAGGACCCGTGTCCGGCGCGATGGCGATCCGCAGGCTGACCGTCAGGCACTGCGTCGCGCAGGCGCCGGGACCCAGGCGCGCAACGTTCTGCGGCCGATCAGCTGACAGCCGTGCGTGTGTGCCAATTGCTGTGCGGCGGAGGTGAACTCCTGGTTACTCACCACGATGCTGCGCGTGCATCCGTGGTGGCGTGCGCCGGAGACCACCTGTTGGACGGCCGCGACCCCGACCGGCTTGCCGTAGCGTTTGCACTGGACCGCCACGCGCCGGCCGTCCTTCTCGGCGATCAGGTCGACGCCGTAGTCCCCGGCCGCCGGGGTGGTCCCGACCCGCCAGCCCGCCCGGTCCAGGCGCGCGGCGACGTAATTCTCGAACTCGACTCCCGCCATGGCGTCGATCGCGCGCATGGTGGCGTCGCCCCGCCTCCCGCGCGGCCACGTTCGATTGGTCGTCCACGCCAGGAGCACCTCGAGCAGCAGTGTCACGTAGAACCCCACCACGCCCGCCTCGGGGCTGCGCTGCATGACGCCGACGAACAGGCCGCAGGCCAGCGGAATGACGACGAGGGCCGTGCTCATCTGCGGGGCGGGTCCTCGTGCACGCCTCGATGGTAAGGGCCCGCTGCGACAAGTCCGCGGCCATCAGAAATCGGGCACGACCCGCCGCCCTGCGCATGGTGTGCGTCATCACTGTGATGCTCCCTCACGGTGCCGGGTCCCGCGCAGCCATCCAACACCGGTCACTTCACAACCCGGACATGGAAGAGCCGTGAACGGCATATGAATTGTGCGGATGGCGAGACGCCGCGGTGGCGCCGGCGACGCCCCGGCCGCGACACTGTGGGGGTGACGCAAACCCCCTCCTCGCACACCGACCACCACCATTTCTGCCGTTCAGTGATCCGCTGGCTGCAGGTCGGCTACCCGGACGGCGTGCCCGGCCCGGACCGCGTGCCGCTGATGGCCCTGCTGCGCAGCACACCGTTGACCGACGACCAGATCCGGGACGTGGTTCGCAAGATCACCGCGCAGGAAGGATCCCCGGACACGGTCGACCACCCGATCGATCGCGACGAGATCGCCGAATTCATCTCGGACATGACCCATTACGACGCCGGGAAGGAGAACGTCATCCGGGTGGCCGCGACGCTGGCCGCGGTCGGGTGGCCGCTGGCCGGCATCGACGTCAGCGAGGTCATTCCCGGCGACGAAGACGGCGAGGCGGCCGAACGGATCGCGGCACGGCCCTCACGCCTCAGAGGCGTTCCCTCAGAGGCGTGAGGTGTCGATGACGAAGCGGTAGCGCACGTCGCTGGCCAGCACGCGCTCGTAGGCTTCGTTGACGTAATCCGGTTCGATGACCTCGATCTCGGGCGTCACGTGGTGCTCGGCGCAGAAGTCGAGCATGTCCTGGGTTTCGGCGATCCCGCCGATGTTCGATCCCGACAGGCTGCGTCGCATCAGTGCCAGCGAGAACGCCGGCACCTCCATCGGGTGCTCGGGAATGCCCAGTTCGACGAGTGTCCCGTCGACGTCCAGCAGGTTGAGGTAGTCGCCGAGCCTCAGG
>NZ_JBYCLC010000297.1:0-6107 GCF_057473685.1 Mycobacterium sp. TH-M116
TTGAGGCGCGGCGAGCTCGACGAGTCCGACGTCAAGGTCCGCTCCGGAAGGGGGTCGCGGCCGCGAACCAAGACCCGTCCGGAGCACGCCGACGCCGAAGCCGCCATGGTGGTCAGCGTCGATCGCGGCCGCTGGGGGTGCGTGCTGGGCGGCGACCCCGGTCGCCGGGTCACCGCGATGCGGGCCCGGGAGCTGGGGCGCACCCCGATCGTCGTCGGCGACGACGTCGACCTGGTCGGCGACCTGTCCGGCCGGCCGGACGCCCTGGCCCGCATCGTGCGCCGCGGGGAACGGCGAACGGTGTTGCGGCGCACCGCCGATGACACCGATCCCACCGAACGGGTGGTGGTCGCCAACGCCGACCAGCTGCTGATCGTGGTGGCGATGGCCGACCCGCCGCCGCGCACGGGCCTGGTCGACCGGACGCTGATCGCCGCCTACGCCGGCGGGCTGAAGCCGATCCTGTGCCTGACCAAGACCGACCTCGCCCCGCCGGAGCCGTTCGCCGAGCAGTTCGTCGACCTCGAGTTGACGGTGGTCGTCGCGGGCCGCGACGACCCGCTGCTGGCGGTGGCGGACCTGCTCGCGGGCACGATCACCGTGCTGCTGGGGCATTCGGGGGTCGGCAAGTCGACGCTGGTGAACCGCCTGGTGCCCGACGCGGCGCGGGCCGTCGGCGAGGTGACCGAGATCGGCAGGGGCCGGCACACGTCCACCCAGTCGCTCGCGCTGCCCCTGCAGGGCTCGGGCTGGGTGATCGACACCCCGGGCATCCGCTCGTTCGGGCTGGCCCACATCGAGCCCGACGACGTGCTGCTGGCCTTCGCGGACCTGGCCGACACGATCCAGGGCTGCCCCCGGGGCTGCGGGCACATGGGGCCGCCGGCCGACCCCGAATGCGCGCTGGACGCGCTGTCCGGGCCCGCCGTTCGCCGCGTGGCCGCGGCCCGCCGGCTGCTGGCGGCGCTCAATCAGGCCTGAGGGCGCGCCGAGCGCGCGGGCGGCCGCAGTTCTTCCCCGGGCCGGTCAGCCGCAACGCGCCCGGCGCGCCCTCCGGGACGGCGGGGTTGACCGGTGCGAGGGGTGCGACGCGCACATAGGGCGAACCCAGTGGCGGCTGCGGATCGGGCTCCCCCTTGTTGGGCCACAGCGCGGCGGCGCGCTCGGCCAGGGCGGTGATCGTGAGCGACGGGTTCACGCCCAGGTTCGTGGTGATCGTGGACCCGTCGATCACGTGCAGCCCGGGGTGCCCGTGCATGCGCTGGTAGGGGTCCACGACGCCGTCGGCCGCGGTCTCGCCGATCACGCAGCCGCCGATGGAGTGACCCGTCATCGGGATGTCGGCCAGGTCGGCCCAGGCGCCCCCGGCGATGCCGTCCAGGTGCTCGGCCGCGCGGCCGGCAACCTCGTGGCCCACCGGGATCGACGTCGGGTTCGGGTCGCCCACGCCGTGGCGGGTCAGCATGCGTCGCCCGAACAGACCGCGCCGGGTGTAGGTGGTCGCGAGTTCATGCCGGTCCGCCAACGCCTGCTGCCGTCCAGCCCGTCGACCAGGACGGTGCCGAGCAGCCCCATCAGGTTGGAGCCGTGGTCGTAGCGGCACGGCTCCACATGGGTGTGGCTGTCCGGGTGGATGGACGACGTGATCGCGAGGCCCTCCGAGTAGTCGACGTCGCCGCCGCGCGCCCGCACCGCGAGGATCGCCTCGGAGTTGGTGCGCGACAGCTCCCCGAACCGGGGCGACACGTGCGGTAGGCTGCCGCGGTCACGCAGCCGGTGCAGCCGCCGCCCACTCCGGCGCCGCTGAGCACCACGGCGTCGGACAGCAGGTCGATCCGCTGGATTCCGTAGCAGCCGACCGAGGGCTGGAACAGGTAATCGCGGACATGCCAGCTGTTCTTGGCGAAATCCTCGTCGCGAAAGCGCCGGCCCGCCTCCGATACGCCGACGCGGTAGCCATTCTCGCGACGCGGTAGCCATTCTCGCTGAGCCGCAACACGGTGACGCTCCCGCCGAAGCCCGAGCCGATGACGAGCACGTCGTAGTCGAACGGCGCCCGGGTCACGCCCCGACCTCCTGGGCGGCGGAGGCGGGCAGGATCACGTCGAAGTCCGCGAGGCTCGCGGTCTGGGTACGGCGCTGGTATTCCCGGACCAGCCCCGGCCAGTTGGTGGTGACCCGCCCGGAGGCGGTCCGGTACCAGGAGTCGCACGTGGTCCACACGCCGGCATCGAGGCGGGATTGCACCTCGGCGTCGTAGGCCTGTTCCACGGCGGGCCGGACCTCGAACGCGCGGTGCACGCCGCCGCGGGCCAGCTCCTCGACGATCTGGCGGATGTAGCGGGCCTGCTGCTCCATCATCAGGATGATGGAGCTGCTGCCGAGGTTGGTGTTCGGGCCGTAGATCAAGAACATGTTCGGGAAGCCGGGCACGGCCATGCCCAGGTAGGCGCGCGCGCCGTCGCGCCACTGCGAGTGCAGGTCCCGGCCGTCGCGGCCGGTGATCGTCACCGGCGCGAGGAATTCGGTGGCCTTGAACCCGGTGCCGTAGACGATGACGTCCACCTCGTGCAACCGGCCGTCGGCGGTGCGCACGCCGGTGGACGTCACCTCGGTGATCGCGGCGGTTTCGACGTTCACGTTGTCGCTTGCCAGCGCCGGGTACCAGTCGCTGCTGAACAGCACGCGCTTGCAGCCGATCGGGTAGTCCGGAGTGAGCTTGGCCCGCAGGACCGGATCTTTGACGTGGCGCTTGAGGTTTGCCGCCGCGGCGATGCCGATCAACCGGGCGAGCGGGACGACCCTGGTCAGCGCGAGCCCGAAGAACTCCGAGATCTCCCAGATCAGCTGCCTCATCGCGGCGGCGAAGCCGGGCACGGTCCGGAACGCGGCACGGTGCGCGTCGGTGTAGGCGCGGTCCGGCTTGGGCACGACATAGGGCGCCGAGCGCTGAAAGACCGTGACATGCCCGGCGTCCCGGCGAATACGCGGGACGAACTGGATGGCCGACGCGCCGGTGCCGAGCACCGCGACGCGCTTGCCGGTCAGGTCGACGTCGTGGCGCCACTCGGCCGAATGGAAAGACGGCCCCGCGAAGGCGTCGAGTCCCGGGATGTTCGGCAGCGCCGGGCGCGACAGCTGGCCGACCGCGGGCACGAGCACGTCGGCCTCGAGAACCTCCCCGGACGAGGTCACCACCCGCCACGTGGCGGCGCTGTCGTCGTAGCGGGCCGACGTGACCTCGACCCCCGTGCGCACCAACTCGCGCAGACCGTACCGGTCGGCGGTGTCACGGATGTAGCCGAGGATGTCGGACTGCTCGGCGTAGCGGCGGCCCCAGTCGGTCTTGCGGGCAAACGAGTAGGAGTACAGGTTCGACGGCACGTCACAGGCGGCCCCGGGATAGGTGTTCGCCCGCCAGACGCCGCCGACGTCCTCGGCTTTCTCCAGCACCGTCACGTCGGCGAGCCCGTGTTCGGACAACTCGTAGGCGGCGGCGAGGCCGCCGAAGCCGGCGCCGATCACCAGGGCGCGGGGACGACGAAGGGGCATACCTGACAACCTAGGAGCAAGCAGGAGCGGACGCACGGGCGATCGCGGACCGCAAATCAATGATTCCGGCCACGGGGGCTCAGACGGCCACCAAACGCGCGCGTGGCACCACCGACCGTTGATAGCGCGCGGGTGTCGTGCCCGTCCACCGTTTGAACGCGGCGATGAAGCTGGTCGCCTCGGCGTAGCCCAGCCGCAACGCGACGTCGTCCACCGAGAGCGCACCCGTTGCCAACAGCTCCTCGGCGAGGACCCGGTGGACCTCCTCGGCCAGATCACGGAAGGTCGTGTTCTCCTCAGCGAGACGCCGCCGCAGCGTGCGCTCACTCATCGCCAACTGCCGGGCGACGGCGGAAATCGTGTGGGGTCTGTCGTCGATCGCCGCCAAACGTTCGCGGACCCGGCGGGCCACACCGGTCCGCTGTCGACGGCGTTCCAACAATTGGTGGCATTGCTGCTCACACATCGCCACGCTCAGCTCACTCGCCTGGGGCAGCCGTTCATCGAGCAGCGCGGCCGGCCAGGATGCCACCGTGGCCGACGAGTGGTAGCGCGGCGTCACGCCGAACACCTGGCGGGCCGCCGTGTCGCGCGACGGCGGCGCCGGACCCGCGAACTCGATCGACGTGAACGGGACGGTCCTGCCCAACAGTTCGGACATGACGCGGGCGATCGCCGCCAGGTCACGCCGGGTGAGGAACTGCGCGACCGGGCCGGTCAGGTCGGGCAGGTCGAGCCGCAAAGTCGCCAGCCGGCCGTCCACCGTGACACTGGGCAGGCAGAACCCGTAGCTGAGCTCGTAGAACATAGCCGCGAACCGGACGGCGTCGCCCAGCGTCGAGCTGGTCAGGCAGGCGAAGCCGAAAATCCCCAACGATCCCACGTGATAGCCGGTGCCCAAGCGCACCCCCAGGTTCGCCGGGTCGCCCAACAGGTCCACCAGGCTCGTCGCGATCGTCAGCTCCTGGCGCCCGGTGATCATCCGGCGGTGGTCGCGCAGGTCGGCTTCGGACAGGCCGGTCCCCTCGAGCACGTCCGCTGCGGCCAGCCCGTTCGCGCAACCGAACTCGGTCATCAGCGCGACGCTGCCCGTGCTCCGCGGGAAGTCCCAGTGCGAGACCTGCTGTCCGGCGAAGAGCTTCACGAATGCCAGTATGGCCGACCAGGGATATCGCAGTGCCCCGAGCGGATTCCCGCGACCACGCTAGGCGGCGGACCCTTCCTCGACGGGACCGGCTGCCGCGGCGACACTCTTGTTGCGCCGCCACCCGCGCACCGAGGCGATCGCGGTCTTGAGCCCGCGGCGGCGCCCCGTCGTCGGGTCGGTGCCGGCAAAACCGGGTTCCAGTCCCGCGAACATCCGCTCGCTGCGGGTCTCGGGCGCGTCGTCGGCGCTGTCGCGCAGGTACTTGTCGGGCAGCGACAGCTTGGCCAGCGTGCGCCAGGTCTTGCCGTACTGCACCAGGAACGGTCCCGTGGTGTAGGGCAGATCGTACTTGTCGCAGAGCTCGCGCACCCGCACCGAGATCTCGTGGAGCCGGCTGCTCGGCAGGTCGGGGTAGAGGTGATGCTCGATCTGGTGGCACAAGTTGCCGCTCATGAACCGCAGCGTGGGGCCGGCGTCGAAGTTGGCGCTGCCCAGCATCTGACGCAGGTACCACTGGCCCTTGGTTTCGCCGATCATGTCGGTCGTGGTGAACTTCTCGGCGCCGTCGGGGAAATGGCCGCAGAAGATGACGGCATTGGCCCAGACGTTGCGGATCACGTTGGCCAGGGCGTTGGCCTTCAGCGTCGACCGGTAGGTCGCCCCGGGCGACAGCGCGGTCAGCGCCGGGAAGGCGACATAGTCCTTGAGGACCTGCCTGCCGGCCTTGGCCAGGAACTCGTCGATCCGTTCCCGGGCCTCGTGGTGGTCCATCCGGCGCTTGACGATCTTGCCGAGCTCCACGTGCTGCAGGCCTACGCCCCATTCGAAGAGCAGGGAGAGCAGGGCGTTGTACACGAGATTGAAGACGTTGAAGCGCTTCCAGCGCTGGTCGCGGGTGACGCGCAGCAAGCCGTAGCCGACGTCGTCGTCCATCCCGAGAATGTTGGTGAACTTGTGGTGCACGAAATTGTGGGTGTAGCGCCAGTGCTTGGAGGACCCGCTCATGTCCCACTCCCACGTCGAGGAGTGGATCTCCGGGTCGTTCATCCAGTCCCACTGGCCGTGCATGACGTTGTGGCCGATCTCCATGTTCTCGATGATCTTGGCCACGCCCAGCGTCACTGTGCCCGCCCACCAGGCAGAACGTCGTGAACTCGCCGCGAGCAGCACCCGCCCGGCCACCTCGAGTGCGCGCTGGGCCGCGATGGTGCGGTGGATGTAGCGCGCGTCGCGCTCGCCGCGCGAGTCTTCGACCTCGCGGCGGATGGCGTCCAGCTCGACCGCCAGGCTCTCGACGTCAGCATCGGTCAAATGCGCGAATACGTCGACGTCAGTAATCGCCATCGTCTTCAGCTCCCTGTGGTTGACCGGGTGGTTGATCGGGTGGTTGATCGTGGCGGTTCGCCAT